>JBFHGY010000115.1:0-7698 GCA_041582905.1 Crocinitomicaceae bacterium
CCTAAGGTGATATGGATTGTTTTGAAGTGTTTCAAAAGGTAGTTTTGAGTAGCCTCCATTTCTTCAATAATCAGCGATTCGGGCAAGCTTTTCGAATGATACAAACCTTCTTCTTTCGTTCGTTTCATGAGTTTTTTGAACAAAATACTCCATTGCGCAGCGGCAGTGTTGTCGATATCTGATTTTCGATCCCACCCCTGAATGATTTGAATCAGCTCTTTGATCTCTGGATACTTTTTTGGATCAATATCAAAGATTTCATTCAGCTGAAAAGGACAAAGTAAGGAGTCTGGGTATTGCTGATCGTATTTGATGCGTATGAATTCTTCATAGTTCAGGGTCGGATGTTGCGCAATGAGTTCCATGAATCGCACGCTGCGATTGTTTTCCTCTTCACGGAAGCCTAAGGTCGGGTCGTAGTCTTCTTCGTTTAAATTGTCTGCTGCATGAGCGGCGTTAAACGGTGTATTGTTGGTGTTGAACAAATATCCATGAGCTGGATTCTCCAGTTGTGGCAAATCTTCCATCGGATGATATCCCGAAGTCAGCGCTGCGGAGGTGTTTCCGGGAAGAATGTTTTCCCAATCAAAATCACCTTTGCGAATCGGAATGCGCCCGCCACTCATGTAGAAAATATTGTCTTCACGATCGGCATACGCCACATTGAATCGGGGAAGACCGCAGATACGAAGAGCATCCTTGAACTCGTCCAAATTGGAGGCTTTATTCATGTGATACCACTGATCGATGGACGAGATATTTTCCAGCGCATTCGAATGAAAGGCGAAATAGCCCGATTTGTTCTTGAAAACAGGACCGTGCTCACTCCAGTAGAGATCTTTCTTTACGGTAATTTTCATTCCCAAGAACACGTTAACTTTCAATTTTGCTTTGGATGTTTCCAGTTTCTTCCAATCTCCATCAAATTTATACGTGTTTTTCTTTTTCGGATGCATTTCGAGTTGATAGACATCAATAAGGTCTGGGTAATTGTAGGTATGCGTCCAACCAAGGTACTCGTTCGTTCCAATCAACGGGAAGGGAGAACCAGGAAACAAAGCTCCCAACATGTTCCAGCCTTCATCGCTCATGATGTGTGCTTCGTACCAAGAAAAAGGTCCGTCGAGTGGCTGATGCGTGTTCACATTCAAGTAGGTTTTGTTGTCTTCCGTTTTTTCCTTTCGAATCATGAAGGCATTGGAACCAATGGTGCGATCTGACACATTTTCTTCAAAAAGTGTATCGTTGTAAACGATCGTATTGTCATTGATGTCTTTCAATAGTTTTCCTGTATCTGAAAAGAAATGAATCACCATGTTATAGCCAGCGAGATAATCCATTACGCTCAGAGGAAAACTGTTTTTAACAAGTACTTCATCGGGGTGACTTGCCGCATAATCGTTCAATCCTTGAACGTATCCTTCGATCACAACAACCACTTCTTTTGATAGGTATTGGAATTGACTCTCTGCAGCTTCTCGACATTTTAGCGCTTGAACAATGTAGTCGAAGGTAGCACCTTTTTTACCGTTGTGTGAAGCCAATTTATTGATCGATGGTAGAAAAATCTCCTGAATGGTTTGAAAATTATCCTCGCTATTCGCCCAAGCCAAACCGTAGGCGGCATCCTGGTCGGTGATGCCATGGATATGCGGAACACCCCATTCATCCCGAGCAATTTGGACATTGTTTGGGTCTACTTGGGCATGGCATGTTTGTTGTAGAAAAACAAGTAGAAAGAGATAGAAGGTTGATCGAATAGTGGCGGGCATATCAGCAAAATTTTGATGTGCGATGAAGATACTCCAATGAGTGGAAACCATCAAGGAATTTGAACGTGTTTCTGAGAAATGTGTACTTTTTAAGGAGAAAAAGTCGATGAAAGCGAAACGATTGACTCAAAATTACTAGAAACGACAAAAGAGGAAAGATATGAAATCAATGCAGCAATGGTATGCGGAGTATGCCGAAAGTCACCAAAATAAGCTGAACCAAACAATTCATTATTTGTGCGTTCCTCTCATTTTCTTTAGCATCATCGGACTGTTCATGAGCATTCCGAATCAGTCCTTGGCAAACATCACCGGAAATGATTCACTTTTGTTCACCAATTGGGCCATTGTTGGGTTAATCATTCCTCTACTTTTCTATTCTCGCCTTTCATTTAAAGTATTTTTGCGCATGCTGATTTTCTCCGCCTTGTGTATCGTTGGAAATTACTTTTTGTCACACCTTGTTAATTTACTGATCGTATCGATCGCAATTTTCGTCGTAGCATGGATTGGTCAATTTTACGGTCATCACGTAGAAGGAAAAAAACCATCTTTTCTCAAGGATTTGCAGTTTCTGTTAATCGGACCAGCATGGGTATTCGAAAAGCTTTCGCATATTAGTCCAGAATCGGAAGTGCCCATGCGGGAATATCAGGCAGAGAAAGTGAAGATGGAGTGAGGACTCGAGGTAAGTGCCATGAATATGACAACTCAATTAGCATTGTATAAAAAGTTAGTTCCGAATGTTTCAATATTCGTTTCTTATGATTTGAATTCCTGGGTAGAGTATAATGACATTACTTCTGATACTGAAAAAGTGCTTGCCTCTATTGTGTTACATAGTGATGGTCAAATTATCGATGGTCATAATGAGTTTGAGCCACTACCGAAAGGAGCCTACTTCATTGAAGAAAGAACAGCCATTGATAAAACAAAGTTGCCAAAATTTAAAGACATTTCGACTGAATTTAAAGGTCTTGAAATTACCCATTCACCAACTCCATTCAATATTAATGATTCTTCTCTTTACGCAACACGGATAAAGAATAAAGGTGCAGTAGCATTCAAGATCAACCGCTTCTCATCTTACACAAAACAATTTTGGGATATACTAAAAACAAGCCCCGAACATTCAAATATCATTAATGGTTGGTTTAATGAAAGTGATTTCCGATCATGGTATGGACAAAATTCAGAATGGATCAATCCTCAGGACAGTGTTTGTGATTACCGAAATTATGGAGATTATTGTTATTGGCTCTATGAAATTCAAACAAAAGATGGTGAAGTCTTATGGGTGAGCAGTTACAAAGAATAGAACGAAAGATCAACCCAAAAAAGACATGGGCGCTATATCAAAACGTCCGAATCTTCTAGTTAGAAATCTCTACCGTTCACCTCCCAATTCCCATCTTCCGCTTTCGAACAAAATGACCATGCGACCATTCCAGTTTCCACAGCTTGCCATCAATTTCATTGTCATCGTAGAAAACACCAGACACGTATAGAAAATCATCTTTAATCACAATCGGTGAGAGGTTGGAACTGCTAACGCCTCCGCTCATGAACATGTCTTTTTTCTTGAAATCGTTCGAGTACTGGACGAAGCACGTTTCATAAATATACGGTCGATGATGGGGCACTGTAATCGGCTCTTCTCCTTCAATAAAAAGTGAATCATACACGATGAAGCGAAGTAAGTAGTCTCCGTTTTCCATGGGCGTGACGGCTTTTCCGTGGGACATTCCATCAATCATCAATCGTTTGATCACTGCTCCCTGGGCATCCACAAAGAGCCACGACGTATAATCTTTCTTGTAGGGAATGTGATAATCATTCATTTCCACTCCAGTTCCACGTCCGGGGATTACCTGAAAAACAATCTGCGGCATGCCTTGAGCAGCAGTAAGCTGGGCGTTATTGGTGTGGCATAATCCAAAGTCGTACGTTTGTACCACATCACGGCTCGTGTTTCCAGCGACCAATCGCGTAAGTCGATACGTTTTTTCCTGATAATACCACTCCGACTTCTTTACTTCATGATCTAGAAACCACAATGTATTGCCTGTTTGCACAACATCATTGATCGCTGGATTGATTTTCCCTTCAACCAGTACGGCGCGATCTTGTGAGAGGTCAATGCGACAAATAGCGGAACTACTTGTGCTGAAATACGATTTTTCGCGACCGACCGCGTAAATACTTCCGTCATCCATTTGATACATCCATTGAGCATAATCAATCGGCAAAGGAATAAGTGATTGGAATTTTCCATTTTCACTAAAAATCAGCAAAGAAGTTGAACGCTGGGTAATTTTTGTACTATCACCATTGCCATCGATCACTTGATAATCGCTCTTACAGTACGTACTCACCGCAAATCGATTATCTTTCAAAATCAATACTTTACTCGTGGTCGTAGTGTTCGAATTTCCACCTGTTCCAATGATGTGTATAACATACGAGAGAGTTCCGTTTGATGTATGTTTGGTAATGAATTGTCCGCTCCAGGGAACGTTCGAATGATGTGTTGGTCCCTCATCGGTAGCTGATCGAAATTCCATTTCTCCACCTTCTTTTCCAAGGGAGTACACGTTTCCTTTCGCATCAACTTTTAAGTCAATTGACTGACCACCTCCATTCGAAAGTGCCAACCAATTTGAAGATTGAGCGTACCCAAATGCACCTAACTGCGTTGTAAGGGTGAAAAGTAGAAACGAAAGAATGATTCCTTTGTAAAATTGAAGCATGGAAATATTCAGTATTTTGAAATTCATAAATGGCAAACGTACACTCATTTAAATGAAATCTAACTTTAAAGTTACACTATTAATTGCATTTGTATCAGCATTTTTCGTTGGATTCAGTGCAAATGCGCAGGATATTATCCCGATAAAATCAGGTGATGCTTGGTCCTACCAGAATGAATCGACGGGAGAAATTCTGTTGGCAGGCTTGGAAAAAGCGGAGCCATTTCGAAGTGGAGTTGGTTTTGCACGAAAAAATGGTAAATGGGGCGCATTGGATAAATCCATGAAAGAAGTCATCGCATTTGAATACGATCAAATTCAATTAATTCTCCCCAACGTCATTCGCAGCCTCAAGCAAAAGCGATTCACCTTGCACTCGCTCGAAGGAAAGGAAATACGATCCAATTTGACGAGTGCGGAAAATGCGGAAGTCATTGAGAATGCCATGATTGTTTCTGATAACAATAGAATGTACGGAATGATTTCTTCGGATGGAAAGGAGATTATTCCTTTAAAGTACAGTCGTGCGCCCGAGGTAGTAAATGAAACCGATTTGTTGTTCTACAAATTGAAAGGAAAAAAATACTATCAGGGTGTATTGAATCAACGGGGAGAGGAAATTGTACCCTTCGATTATGTGTTTGTTCAGTATTTACAGAATAGACATTACGTAGCCATTGATCATAAAAAGAGATATCATTTTTATAATTTTTCTGGAGAGAAAATATACGAGGCGGAGACGAATAGTGTTCAATTTATCGATTCTGCTTACATCATCGAAAGGAGAGAGGGGAGCGTTCTGCTTAACCTGCTCGCAACGGAGGAAAAAGTGACGCATGAGCAAATTGCTCAAAGCAATCGGATGCTATTTGGACTCGATTCCAATAAGACAACGGTCTACTATCCAAATGGAAAATCCTTTTCTCAAAAAGGAATGTGGAGGGTTCGTGAATTACGTGATGATTGGTTTTTGATGCAAGAAGCAACCGGTGATAGAACGAAACACGCTATTTGGAATGAGAAAGGTAAGGTGAAAATTGAGGGAGTGTACACACGGATTCATGCCTGGTCAAAAAAGTGGTTGGTGGTAAGTACGGCTGAGTATCCTAGAAAACACGTACTCATCGACTTGAATAAAAAGAAGGAGGTGGGCATGTACGATCGCGTGGATTTACTCACATGCGACAATTTACGACTCACCCAAGATGGAAAAATACAACTAGTGGATGAGCGCCTTCAGGAGTTGAGTGAGTCTGATTTAGATAAAAAGACAGTGTATCTCAACTTGAGTGAAAAAGACCTTCAAAGAGTTCGGAGAGAATACACTCAACTCACGCAAAAGAATTACGAAGAAGCATTCGATGGAGAAGATGATTGTGGAGGAAGAGAATTGAAGGAGGTGAAAATAAACAATGTCCGTCTGGTAAAGGATCGCTACGGTAAGCAGCCATTGCCAAATCGTTTGATTGTAGATTATTGGGATCAGGACAAACGGAAATTTTCATTGCTCAATTTTGAAGGAAAGGTGATTATCGACGATGGTCGTGGGTTTGGAGGATATCATTTTAATGGACTGGTAGAATACGTGATCTATGAAAAATTAGATGTTGGCTCCATTGACCGACACGGTTTTATGGATGCAGATGGAACAATTATATTTCCAGCGGAGTACGACAAAATCGAAGAACTTCATGGAGATACAGCAATTGTTGTGTTGCACGGTTTGTACTCAATGATTCAGATTCGTACGAAAGAAGTCATCATGAGCGGATACGAAGGCATTCGATCGTTCAATAATGGATATTACAGTATCTCTCAAAATGGAAAAAGAGGAATTGCGGATGCGAAAGGAAAAGTATTGGTGCAACCCATTTATGATCAGGTTCACTTCGGAACGGAAGGCGATGGGCTGTATGAGGCAGAACGCGATCGGAAAAAATACTATGTTGATCAAAACGGAAATGAAATCCCCAGAGAATGAGAGCTAAATTACTTTTGATGGCAGTTTGTGCATGGCAATGGACAACTGCACAAACCATTTTCGACTGGGCAAGTGCTCCGCAAGGTGTCGAAATGCAATACGTTCATTTGGAAGCGTTGCCCGATGGAGGTGTTTTCGCCGTGTCAGATAACGATCGTTTGAATGAAATGCGTCATCCGTGGTTCTTCATAGATGGGAAAGGAAAGCGTTTTGAAGATCGTCCACTGGTGAGCAATGACAATACAAATATGTTAATGCGTTTTGACCAAGACGGTGGGTTGGTATGGTGGCAAAGCTGGAGAGAAGAAAACATCTCCATCGTCGATACGGAAATGGGAAAAGATGGCAAGATCTACATGCTGGTGTATGTGGAGTACGACGATTACTTCAACGATTACGACTACGATTATTACGAAGAACCAGAAAACGATGAGGTCATTATAGAATATGGCGCCGTTCCCAATCAACGTAGAGACGATTACATCAAAACGCCTGTCGGCTATGCACTTGTTCGCTTATCGCTAGAGGGAATGGTGGAACAGGTCATTTCGCTCGAACAATTCAATGATGAAGACAGTGAAGTAAATTTGGTTGATTTCGAATTATATGGAGATGACCAATACCTTGTAGCTGGAGATGTAGACGAAGGAACCTACACAGAAAACATGGATTTACCGTGCAACGGAATTGGCGGAGATTTCATCATGCTCTTGGACAAAGAAGGAAAGAAAGTGTGGTGGGACATTATCGTAAATCGAGAGCTGCGATGTTGCTCAAGTGATATGGAAGAGAACCATTTGAGTGTCGCCAGTGACGGAACAATTTATTTCGGTACGAGTTACGAGGAAGCGGCTTGCTTCAGTAATGGAATGCAGAAGGTGGCTCCGATCAATTACAAGGTGAAACAATACGGAAATGCCCGAGAATCGTACGTTGTGTCCTATTCTCCCGAGGGGAAAATGAATTGGATCAAAATGGGAGAGGGAAATTCTCATTTTATGGGGCTTACGAAGACGAAAAGTGGAGTTTGCTTGGTGCATCGCCTGTCGCAAGATGTGCGCTCGTTCGGAGAGGAAGTCGATACGATAGGAGGCACATGGAATATCGTTTTCACGCACATCGATAAAAAAGGAAAGTTGGATTGGAACCTTGTCACAGAAATGAGTGCTGTCGGAAACCTAATTGTGGATGATCA
>JBFHGY010000116.1:0-7655 GCA_041582905.1 Crocinitomicaceae bacterium
GCGTTCGAAAAGTATTCGCTGCACTTCGTTTTGATAGACATTCACATTTTTCAAGCATTCAATTCCTGCTCGCTGATTCAATAAACTCACGTTGTATGGTGGTTTTATTCGATTCAGCCATTCGATAATATCCGTGTTCGCAAAGGCGATTCCAAGTCGGGCCGCTGCCAATCCTCGTGCTTTACTAAAAGTTTGTGTTACCACTAGATTTGGATACGATGCAAGCACTTGGTTCCAACTTGGACCGTTCGCGAAATCGATGTAAGCTTCATCGATCACTACAATTCCCTTGAACACGTTGAGAATTTCTTGGATGTCTGTTTCGCTGATGAGGTTTCCTGTTGGATTATTGGGAGAACAAATAAAGATCAACTTCAAGTTGGGATCATCTAACACAGGAAGGGTTGCGTTCAAATCAATCTGAAAAGATGCGTCGAGAGGAATTTCGATGAATTGTGCGTCATTGATAGCGGCTGAAACTTGGTACATCCCATATGTTGGAGAGAATGTCAGGACTTTATCTGTACCAGGTTTCACGAAGAGGCGAAAGAGTAAGTCAATCACTTCATCGCTGCCGTTACCAATAAACAATTGATCCGCTGATATTCCTGTTTCTGCCGAAAGCACATTTTTTAATTCCTGTTGATACGGGTCGGGATATCGATTCAATGCGCCGAATGGGTTTTCATTGGCATCGAGCCAAGCGTTCGCTTCTCCTTTGAATTCATCTCGTGCAGAAGTATAGGGAGAAAGAGACCGAATATTAGGACGAATAAGTTGTGTGAGTTCAGTCATTGTTCAAGGCGTTAAGTCGAAGTGAAACAGCATTTTTGTGTGCAATTAATTGCTCGGCCTCAGCCATGATTTCAATGGCAGGTCCGATCGTTTGAATCCCTTCTTCGTTCAGTTCTTGGAAGGTGATTTTCTTCAGGAAACTATCCAAGGATACTCCGCTGTAATTGCGAGCATATCCATTTGTGGGTAAGGTGTGATTGGTTCCACTAGCGTAGTCTCCAGCACTTTCGCAACTGTATTTTCCGATGAATACGGATCCTGCATTTGAGATTTGACTCAGGTAATCGTTAGCTGAATCAAAGGCGAGAATTAAGTGCTCTGGAGCATAGGCGTTACTCAATTCGAAACAAGTATCGAGTGAGTTCAGTTGTACAAATGAGCTGTTTTCGAGTGCTTTTTGAGCAATTTCCATGCGCGGAAGTTGTTTCAATTGACGTTCAATTTCTGCCTGAACTTGCTGAATGATTTCTCCGTTAGCGGATAACAAGATCACTTGACTATCGGCACCGTGTTCAGCCTGAGAAAGTAAGTCGGCGGCAACAAATGCAGGATTGGAAGTTTCATCCGCAATGACGAGTACTTCGCTTGGACCTGCGGGCATGTCAATGGCTACTCCTTTTGTGAGAGCAAATGATTTTGCTGCGGTCACGTATTGATTTCCAGGACCGAAAATCTTATCCACTTTTGGGATGGAAGTAGTTCCTTGAGAAAGTGCGGCGATTGCTTGAACACCTCCAACTTTGTACACTTCAGTGATTCCAACGCGTTGGGCAGCGAATAAAATGGCTGGATTAATTGCTCCATCTTTGGATGGAGGAGAGCACAGAATGATTTCTTTACAGCCCGCCAATTTTGCTGGAATCCCCAACATCAACACGGTGGAAAAGAGAGGTGCTGTTCCTCCAGGAATGTACAAACCTACTTTTTCGATGGGGCGATTTTCCCGCCAACAACGTACACCTTTTTGGGTTTCAACAATTGTTTTTTCCTCAAATTGGGCTTTGTGAAAACGTTCGATGTTGTTCGCTGCAAGATCAATGGCTTCTTTCAATTCTTGAGGAACTTTTTTGCTGGCTACATCCATTTCGGTTTTACTCACTTTTGGGTCGAGTACTTCCACTTGATCGAAGCGTTTGGTATAACCACGAACGGCCGCATCTCCCAATTTTTCAACTGTCTGAAATATTGATGAAACCAATTCGTTCATGTCAGCTGTTTTAATGGATGGACGTTCAGTGATTTCTTGCCACTGCGAAGGAGCTGGATTGATGTATGTTTTCATAGGATCAATTTTTCAATCGGTACAACTAATATTCCTTCGGCACCTGCATTTTTGAGCCGATCGATGGAGTTCCAAAAATCATCTTCTCGAATAACTGAGTGCAGGCTCGACCAGCCTTCTTGAGCAAGTGGAAGAATGGTTGGACTTTTCATTCCGGGAAGAATTTCTGTGATTTGTTCTATCTGGTCGTTCGGAGCGTTCAGCAGAATGTATTTGTTTTCTTTGGATTGTTGAACGGCATCTATTCGGAAGAGGAGTTGGTCGAGAAGGGTTTGTTTCTCAGACGAAATAGTTCGGTTGGCAATCAGTACGGCCTCACTTTTTGCGATCACTTCGACCTCTTGAAGACCATTCATAATCAACGTACTTCCTGTAGATACGATGTCCATAATCGCATCGGCTAAGCCTATTCCAGGTGCAATTTCTACGCTTCCCCCAATTTCTTCGATGGTAGCTGTCACTCCTTGTTCTTTGAGAAAGTTTGATAAAATCGTAGGGTAACTCGTAGCGATTCGTTTTCCCTGTAGTGATGAAATGCCGTTATAGGGCTTTTCTCGCGGAAGGGCGATGGACAATTTACAACGAGCGAATCCGAGTAGTTTTACTTCGTCGACGTCTTTTTGCTTCTCCCATACTTCGTTTTGACCGAGGATTCCGATGTCGGCAATTCCCTGTTCAACGTATTGAGGAATGTCATCATCACGAAGGAAAAGTACCTCAATTGGGAAATTGGATGCGGTGGCTTTTAGCGTTCGTCCGCCATTTTGTAGTTGAATCCCACAGCTTTTTAAAAGTTCTAAGGATTTTTCACTCAGCCTTCCGCTTTTTTGGATGGCTATTTTCAATTTACTCATTGGTGTTTTGTTGTGCCTGAGTAAATGAGAGGGAAGAAATTGCTGAGTATGGAAACAAAAAAACCGCCTGATTTACTCAGACGGTTTAAGATTATTTAGTGCAATTACACATATCATTTTCCGCTCGCCTGAGTGCAAGTATGAAAATGATGATGATGCAACTGTGTGTATTTCATTGTTTCTTTGTTGAATGCAAAACTAGGTTTTTTCTTTTGAATATTCCAAATCAGGG
The DNA here is from genome assembly GCA_041582905.1 of Crocinitomicaceae bacterium. GTDB lineage: Bacteria > Bacteroidota > Bacteroidia > Flavobacteriales_D > Crocinitomicaceae > UBA4466. The sequence goes on from JBFHGY010000116.1 coordinate 3,164, forward strand.
GTTTAAAAATTCGGTGTCCCGACTATTTTTTTCTTTGAAGAGGTCAGGAAATACCCGATGGAAACCTCATGAATACCACCGTTTACAGCATTATTGAGCTTAGAGAATGTTTTACTGTAATCGTATGCGACACGGAATTTATTTTTGATGTCCCATCCGATATTCACCCCAAATCTATCACGCGATTCTGCTGAAACGCCAAGGAAGAATTGTTGCTTGTAAGAAAGCGTCAGATTGGAGTGTAGTCGCTGAAATCCATCGTAATATTGATACAACAAGCGTGGCGTTAATGAGAGTTTTTCGGACAGGTCGAGCCTGTATTGGGCATGAGCATTGAAGGTGGGTGTTCTCTCGTAATAGTATCCGTAACCTGGAGAAGGGTCTTGAGGAATTAGGTTCGTGGCAGACACACCAATCGTGAGTGTTTTCCAGCTGTAAGCTAGACCAAGATTTAATTGGAATGAGCTCACTGGATCTGCATAGAGTGTGGTGTCAATTTGATAATAATCGTCATCTCGGAGACGCTCATGACCGTATCCAACTCCAACACCAGCCGCTAGTTTGCTGTTGCGGTTAAGCGACAGTTGATAGTTGTAGTTAACAAGGGCTTTGTTCGTTAATACGAGTGGCTCAAAGTTGCCAGAATAATTCACTCCGATTCCATGCTTTTTAGCTATTCGTTGATTGAAGTTGGCGTATAGATCGGAGTAGTTTCCACTCAGAGAAGGATAAAAATCGACATAGCTAGCCGAAGCATGTTGTTCATGTAGAAATCCACTCATCGCCGGGTTAAAATTCGAATAATTATTCCAAAACATATTCGATTGGGCATAGCTGAAAATGCAGACAGAAATGAAAGCAAGTGTTGTAATATATTTCATATTGGTCGGTTTGGTAGAGGAACAATCCAAAGGGCCATTTTGTTACATTACCGTTTTCTTGAATCTGAATAATTCAACTTATTTCAGCATAAATCCAAGTGTGAGCGTGTGTCTTCCACGTCCGAGGTATGTTGAATAATGATCTTTAAGGGGTGAATTATAGGAGTAAGCTACGCGAATTTTCTCCTGAATATCATATCCTGCGTGAAATCCGAGTTGATGACCTCTTGGAGCGTACAATACACCGAACGAATACGTGTCAAATAATCTTGCTTCTAGGTTACTCTGGATGTTCAATTCTTTAAATTCGTAACGCACAATAGCACGAGGAGTAAGTTTTATATTGGCACCAACTTCAAATGTGTAAGCTGTATGAGCAATAAAGTTCGGTGAGTATAGACCAAAATTTTCTCCACTAATTTTTTCTCGGAAATACGTGTTGTTGTGCAAACTCAATCCAGAAACCAGTCCTTTCCATTGGTGCGCAACACCGATGTTCATTTGAAGATTCATATACGATTCAGCGGGCTTTGTTCTGTTCGGTGAAAAGTAGTTTTCATTTTCATAGTAATGATTAACACCGGCTCCGATACCTGCAGACAATCGACCTGCACTTTTCAAATCGAATTGATAATTGTAATTGGCGAGAAGCTTGGTGTTGTTGTTAAAATGATATCTCTGCGAAAGATTTAATCCGACTCCATGTTTTCCTGAGAGACGCATATTGTAGTTAGCGTTGAGGTTTTTGATGGTGTTATTTCGATAATAATCAGAATAACTTACCGCTCCGTGCTGCGAGTATTCGAATCCACTCATGGCGGGATTCACAAGGGAATAATCGTTCCAGAACAAGTCCTGTTGAGTAAAACCAAGAAAAGGAATAATCGATAGCGTTAGTATAAGCGTCAATTTCATAAAAAAGTGTTTAGGGAGTAGAATGTGATTTACTGAATCGTTTCCACTCTATTTTCGATAAGATAAATGTCAGGTTTTTGAACGCTTCGATTTATTCAATATTGTTAAAATGTTGGGCTTTAGTTTTTTTTAACTGTTTGCCAACGCCTCTTTATACGTTGAAATCGCTCGCTCTCGTGCCATTTTATGTTCAACCATCGGTTGAGGATAGGTTAACTCATCTAAGTCTTTGATCCATGTTCGAACGTATTCTCCTTTTTTATCAAACTTTTCTAATTGAGAGGTTGGATTGAAGACACGGAAATAGGGCGAAGCGTCGCATCCTGTCCCTGCGGCCCATTGCCAATTTCCGTTATTGGCAGAGAGGTCGTAATCGAGCAACTTCTTCGCGAAGTAGGCTTCTCCCCAGCGCCAATCAATGAGTAAATGCTTCGTCAGAAAACTCGCGACGACCATACGTACACGATTGTGCATGTATCCCGTTTCATTGAGCTGTCGCATGCCAGCATCCACCATTGGATAGCCAGTTTCTCCTTTACACCACTTTTCGAATTCATCTTCATTGTTCCGCCAGGGAACAGCATCGTATTTTGAGCGGAAATTGTTGTTCACCACTTTCGGAAAATGATACAGAATTTGCATGAAGAATTCACGCCAAATTAACTCATTCAGAAAGGTTTCATGTTGCTTTACTTTTTGTACTAAAGATCGAATACCTATGGTTCCAAACCGGAGATGTGGACTTAAGTAGCTGGTTTTATCCTCGGCAGGCAAGTCGCGCATTTTGGTATATTCATCTAGGTTGTCTAGTGTGAAAGGCTTTACTTCGATGGACGATTTTTCCATACCTATTTCTTCCAAAGAAGGGAAGGAGTAATCAGACGAGCAAAAATGCTCGTTCACGTCTTCAATGGAATGTGGCAAGTGTTCGTTCGCTACAAATTGATCTCTCCAAGTGTTTTTGTACGGCGTGTACACTACGTACGGATCGCCATCCGCTTTGAGTACATCGTTTTCCTCGAATATCACCTGATCTTTATAACGATTGAATTCAACCTTATTTTCTTCCGCTAGATCGCGAATTTCACCGTCGCGTTTCCGGGCGTAGGGTTCGTAATCTTTGTTGGTATAAATACCCGAAATCGTTTCCTCCTGAATAATTTTTTTCCATACTTCTAATGGTTTTCCTTTTTCCACGCGTAGAGAAGAACCCTTTTTTTGGAGAGCTTGATGTATTTTCTCTAATTCGGAATGGATGAAGGTTACGCGTGCATCGTCTTTCGGTAATTCATCGAGAATGCTGTCATCAAAAATGAACAGACATTGCACATCATCATTGCTTTTGAGTGCATGAAACAATGCTGTATTGTCCTCAAGTCGAAGATCGCGTCGAAACCAGAAGTAGGCTTTTTTCATGACGTTGTATGTTGATAATTCAAATCCAATTCTCCTTGGAGAACTTTCACTACGAAGATCATCTGTCCGTATTTCTCATAAGACGTTTTGATTTCGCGTTGTAGAACCGACATGACGTCATCGTATTCTCCTTGCAAGTGCGTACTTGTTGTATTCACTTTGGTCGTAATTCCAGATGCAATACATCGGTCGATGAAGTTTGTAATTTGGGGTAGGTAATCGTCCGTTAGCGGATAATTGCTGATTTCAATGGTAATTTTCATGTGGTGAAGGTAGGAATTTTGTTTAATTTTTAGTGTGATTTGTTAAACTAGATTATGTAATTAGTTCGGGCTTCGGCTCCGCTCAGCCCTCGTGATATAACTGAATATGTGCTGTGGGCTGAGCGGAGCCGAAGCCCGAACTCTAAAAAACAAAAAAGGCTTCAGTCAAACGACTGAAGCCTTTCAATTATTCTATGCGAAGTGTCTTATTCTTCAGACGCTCCGATGTATTTTCCTTCTTCATCGTACATAGCCATGCACTTTGCCTTTTCTTCAGGAGAACATCCTTTTTCATCACACATTGCGGCACATTCTTCTTTTGTCATTTCTGAACACTTAGACATGTCGCATTTGGATTCAGCGTCTTTTGAGCAACACGCTTTTTTGTCTCCGTGAGAACAAGCTGCAGCATCACCATGGTGTCCTTTTTCGGAATCACAAGAAGCTGAACATTCTGTTTTTGACTTACAGTGAGCAGCTGCTCCGTGATCTCCACCTTCGTGACCGTTACCCAAGATTGGAGCGATTACCAATCCGATCAAACATGTCAACTTAATCAAGATGTTCATGGAAGGACCAGAAGTATCTTTGAATGGATCACCAACTGTATCTCCAGTTACCGCTGCTTTGTGAGCGTCAGAACCTTTGTACGTCATTTCTCCGTTCACCATAACTCCTGCTTCGAATGATTTCTTAGCGTTATCCCAAGCACCTCCAGCGTTGTTTTGGAAGATTGCCCAAAGAACACCAGAAACAGTAACACCAGCCATGTAACCTCCAAGCATCTCAGCGATAATCAAAGCGTCCATCCCGAATGCAAGTGGAACGAAAGCAATAACGATTGGTAAACCGATTGTCAACATTCCAGGCAACATCATTTGTTTCAATGACGCTTTTGTTGAGATGTCAACACACTTATCGTATTCTGGTTTCCCAGTCCCTTCCATAATTCCAGGGATTGCTTTGAATTGGCGACGAACTTCGTGTACCATTTCCATCGCAGCTTTACCAACTGCA
>JBFHGY010000117.1:0-7648 GCA_041582905.1 Crocinitomicaceae bacterium
CGGCTCCCGTCAAAATATAGGCGATAAGTACCGAAACGTCGTTGGAATCTTTATGAATCAGTTATTATCAGACAAGAAACTAACCGTTTTCGGAGATGGGAATCAAACCCGAGCATTTACGCACATTCGTGATGTCGCTCCGCATATTGCGCGCTCTGTGAGTTTAAAAGAAACCTACAACGAAACATTTAATATTGGAAGTGATTCTGTGTATTCTGTCAATGAGCTGGCACAATTGATTGGCGAAACGATGGGAGTAAATCCGATTATTAAGCATTTGGAACAACGCGAAGAAGTCGAACATGCCTATGCGGATCACTTGAAGTTTGAACGGTATTTCGACATTCATGAACACATTAGTTTGAAGGAAGGACTCGCTGAAATGTACGCATGGGTTCAACAGTATGGAGCCAAAGAAAGTCAATCGTTCAACGGAATCGAAATCGAACAAAATCTTCCCAATTCATGGAAAGTTCAATAATGAATCAACAACCACTTGTATCTATCGTGATGGCTGTGAAAGACACAGCTCCTTACCTCCCCGATTGCCTGGATTCCATCCTCAACCAGACTTACCAAAATTGGGAATTGATTGCGGTAAACGATCATTCTTCGGATGCAACGCCATCCATTTTAAAAGCATATTCCGAAAAAGATCCTCGCGTTCGGTATTTTGACAGCGATCAGCCGAAATTGATTCCTACACTTCAAGTAGGCTATGCTCAGGTAAAAGGAGAGTTGATCAATCGTATGGATTCGGATGATAAAATGCCCTTGGATAAGATCGAAACGCTTGTTCGCGAGTGGCAAAAGTACGGTAAAGGAACTGTGATTGCTGGAGGGACAGAGCATTTTGTGGAAGAAGGTGAAGTTGGCGATGGCTTTCTCAAGTACGAACAATGGTTGAATGAGGTAGCCCGAACAAGTTCTCATTATCAGGAAATCTATAAAGAATGTGTGATTCCTTCTCATTGTTGGATCATTCACAAAGATGATTTCGATACGGTCGACGCTTTTCACCCCTTAGTTTATCCCGAAGACTACGATTTATGTTTTCGTTTTTATCGACATGGATTGAAGGTTGTAGGAATTGACAAAATTCTACATTATTGGCGCGATCGTTCCAATCGGATTTCCAGAACGTGGGATGAGTACAAAGACAACCGCTATTTCGATTTAAAGCTTCGTTTTTTCTATGAGTTGGATCGAGATCCTTCAAGACCACTCGTGTTGTGGGGAGCCGGAAGAAATGGAAAAGATATGGCAAGATTACTTCAATCATACAGCGACACCTTTCACTGGGTATGTGATAACGAGCGAAAGATCGGAAAAGACATTTACGGAGTGAGAATGGAACACTTTTCAATTATTCCCGAGTTGGATCGTCCACAAATTATTCCAGTAGTCTCATCTCCTGATGGAAAAAAAGAGATTTTAGAACAGTTAACTCAATGGGGAAAAAAACCCGTGGATGATTTTTGGTTCTTTGCCTGAAAAATGGGTAACTTTCGTCCAATTATTCTAGACAACAATTATGTTTAAGTATCTATTTTTGATCTCCGCGCTCGCCATGTTTGTGAGCTGTTCTAACGAAGAAGACACAGTCCCTTCAAATACGAATGAATCATCGGAAGAAGAAGTTAAGAAAACAGGAACGGACAAAACATACGATCCGAGTTCTGTCATCTCGCGTTCTGAGCAGTTCTTCGATTGGTATAGCGAAAATAGCCGAATGCTTTACAAAATGAGAAGTGCGTGCATCGGTGCAGAAAATGGATATCACGCGCTTGATCAGAAAAAATTAGAAGCGTACACAGCTTGGCTAAAAGAAACAGAATTCTTTTCTGAAGATTTCATCTCAAGTGAATACACGCGATGGACAACAGAATGCGCTTCAATCATGAGAGAAAAAGCACGAAAAAAAGAACACTTCGTTGGTCCACCCCCGTGTTTATTTGAAGGAGATATTTTCTTTAAGATGCAAGAACGTCCGAGCAAAGAAATGATCGATTCATTAAAGTATAATGTATCTGAGCAGACTGATAGTAGTGCACTTGTCTTGTTCTCTGAACGAGGAAAACTGAATTGGGTTCGTCATAACGATACATGGCGAATTGACACCTGGCCGAAATAACCAGCCTCAAATTAAATCATTGATTTATTGACAAATACAAAATCAACTCATGAAACGGGTTGATTTTTTTGTGCTTTATTCCGTGGAAAGTGAAATGAAAAATAAGATTCCGCGTATTATGTAGACCACGATTATTCCTAGAGTAATTGCTTACTCCTCTTCTGCTGCCCAAACAATGATTTTCTTGTCGTCCGAAACGGAAACGAAGGAATGCTCATTCAAAGGTCGAATCTTATTCACAGAGTGCTTGTGTCCACCAACTTTCAGATCTAATCGTTGTTGAAACTCTAAATCCGACGACCATGTTTTGATCGTTTTATCACGACTCGCTGATAGAATCGTTTCGCCATTATTTAAGGCTTGAATTCCGTAGATCGCAAAATTGTGCGCTGGAATTTCCTTCAGTTTCATTTCTACTGGAACATCCCACAAGCGCAGCATTGCATCTTTTCCTCCTGAGATGAGCTGATGTTCGTGTTGCGGATGATACAAAACGGCTGTCGCTCCATCTTTGTGGGCATGTATCGTATGGATTTCATTAAAAAATGCCGTATCGAAGACGCGAAGTGTTCCATCCTGACATGCTAAAGCAAACTGGCTCCCCTCTTTATTGATGGCAATGTCTCTTACTTTTCCGCAATCTAACGGAAGGTAGACCAACTGCTCAAGTTGAGTAGCATCCCAAATTGACAAGTTTCCATCGGCATCTGCTGCATACCATTGTTGCTTCACTTCATTAAAGGCAGTAGCAAAAATCGCTTTGGTGTGTTGCGTAAAGAATTTGATTTCTTTTCGTTCGTTTAAATCAAAAATGTGGATATGACCATTCGCTAGGCCCACAACCAATCGATTCTCACTCAAAAACGTAATAGAATAGACAGATTCTTCAAACTGAATGGCGAATTTATCCTGCTCACCCGTTTCTGGATTCCATCGAGCGAGGTAATTGTCCGCACTTCCCGTGTAGATTCGTCCATCAAGGCAAGCGCATGCATAAATAGCCCCTGCGTGTCCTGAAATTTCTTGTATCTTTTTGAAAAAAGACATGGACGTTGACTATTCCTCTTCGTCCTCCAGTTCGGCGTCCTCGTCATTCACTTGCTTCAAACGCTCGGCGTAATCAGCAGGCATGAAATCGAAGAAGGTATCCCCTCTCAAACCAAGTCTAAGTGTTTCCAATGGAATCAACTCGTGTGGAGCGATGTTTCCAAGGTTCACCTCAGGTCCAAACAATTTCACAAACCACGCTTGTTGTTTTTTGATTGGTGCTTCCCACAAAATATCTTCTGGTTTCACCTTCGAAATGATTCGGTTAATCAACAAAGTATGCGCTGTTCCATTTGGTCTAAATACTCCAACGGTTCCTGACTCACGTCCTTCAGCAATTACTTTCCAAGATCCGGCTTCCAACTCTGTAGACATCATTCTCACCCACTTTGCAGGAGAAACAATGATTCCAGAATCTTTTGATCCAACCTCAGACATTACTGTTCGGTCTTTCGAAAAGCGACTAATCAATTCACACTTCTCGTCATGATTCAAAATGATTGATCCGTCAGATACTTCACACAATTCCAAGTTATACTTGTCGAGTAAACGAAGGTAATCTTCGGTCATTCCACGCGCGTGAAACGCTTCAAATAGCGTTCCTCCGAAGTACGGACGGATATCCGCTTCCTTGTATAAATTGATTTTCTCTTGAAGGTTTTTCGTCACATACGACGTTCCAAAACCAAACTTCACAACATCACAAAGGTGTCCTGAACTACTGATGAAGTCTTCAACCTGTCGTAGGCTAAGACCTTTATCCATCACCATGGTTACTCCTTTGTTTCTTGGTTTCTCCGACCGCTCGGGTATGTAGGTTAACTCGAAATTTTTCATCTCACTAAATATCCGCCAAAAGTACAAATTCTGTGACGTTTTTCAAGTCTGGGTCAATTTCAAATAACTCCAATGCATGATCGCGGTCTCTTTCGATGCATTGTTTAAACAATTCGAGGGCACCATCTTTCTCTCCGAGTTTCCACCACAAATGAACTTTAAGTAGCGGAATATAAGCGTTATCCGCGTCTGTTTCTTCAAAAGCATTCAGGAACGATTTCGCTTCTACAAGGGAAACGGTCTGACTCAATAAATTCACGTAATTCATCAAACATTCCGTATCGGTAGGGTCCAATTTTAAGACCAATTCGTAGTAATCTGCCGCCAAATCGTACTGTTCCAACTTTTCATACGCACCTGCCAACACATGAAGAATCCCCGTATTTTCTGGAGCTAAATCTGCCGCCTTTTGCAACAGCACCAATCCTTCCTTTGTTCTTCCTTCTAAATCTTCCACTATCCCCAGTCCGAGCCAACCTTCCGGTAGCAAGGGCGCCAGTTCCAAACTTTTTTGATAGAACTTTTTGGCCAAATCCAATTGCTCAAGTTGCTCATAACTTTCACCGATATAGCAATAGGCCATCGGATCATCTCCATCTAATTCTATCGACATCTGAAAACTCTCGATGGCTTTCGTGTACTTATCTAAAGATAAATAGGCATTTCCCATGTTGAAATAAACCGGGCCGAAATCATCATTGATCAGAATACAGTAATCGTATGCCCAGATCGCTTGTTCGTACTTTTCCACCTTCAAAAAAGCATTCCCCAGATTGTACCAAGCTGTGAATGAGTATGGATTCTCATCGATAAAATTTGAATAACACTCTATCGATTTCTCATAATCTCCCAGCTGGTCGTAACAGAAAGCAATTTCGTAAATCGCTCCCTCGTTGTGTGGGTTTTTCTGAATCGCTTCGTGCAGCACATTGAGTGCCTCATTCCACTGACCGATATTTTCGTATTCCACCGCTAAATCCAAATAAATCTCATCACGATCTTCCGGTTCAGCCTGACTGATTGCCGCTCTGAAATACTTGATCGCATTATTTGAATCCTTTAGCTGACTAAATACGGATGCTTTGGTTAGAAGTAGCTCAAAGGATGGCATTCCCATACGCTCCAATTCGCTCAATAACTGAATGGATTCCTTCAACTTTCCCAAACCAGAAAACGCTTGTGCTCGGCGTAACTTAAAAAGTCCGTTGTATGAAAACTGAGATAAGGCCTCTTCGCTGGCTAAAATTGCCTTTTGATATTGTCCACCAATGACCAAATGATCCAATAAAGCCTCCCAACGATCGCTATCGAGAAATCCCATTTCGCCACCGTTCAAAAAAGCCTCAAATCGTTTTAAATCTTCCTGTATTCTCCCCTCGTTGTAATCATCCTCTTCTTCGTCATCGAACATAGGCTACATTTTTCTATCTAAGATACGGAATCTACTCAAGGAAAATGAACGGTTTTAAAAAGATGTTATGAACAGGATTTTCACAATGAGTGAGTATTCTTGCAAAGCAGAATGCGTATTTTTGATATCATTTTTTACAATATGCGTTGGTTCACTGTATTACTTCTCCTCACAATCGTTTCATCTTGTGCGTTAAACAAAACATTTTTACATCCTTGGGATTTAACACGCGATGACCAAGTAAGCGCATTCATACCCGCGTACAATGATACATTGACATTGAGTTTTCAGGATGACTACAGCACACTCATCACCAACTCATCAAATGAGGAAGCAGAACTTTCGTATACCATTGAAACGCTATTCATCGAAAATCGAACTGGAGATTCTCTCTACACGTGGCTGATGGAGCCCAAAGAGGGATTTAACGGCTCAATGATTTATTTTCTGCACGGAAATGCAGCCAACTTGGCCTATCAAATTCTATTTGCCGCTCCATTCGTAGAGGCAGGATATAAAGTGCTCATCTTCGATTACAGTGGATTTGGGTTTTCGCAGGGTGAATCGACTCGAAAAGCAGTAAAAAATGATGCTACGGATGTTTTCAATTACTTGCTTTCAAGAGAGGATATCGAATACGAGCACCTGCTCATTTATGGTCAATCATTGGGTGGACATTTGTCGGTGGTAATTGCGAACGAAAATCAGGATAAAATTGACGGTTTAGTTACGGAAGGAGCTTTTTCCTCTCATAGAGATATCGCCTCTGATGCAGTGCCAATTTTGGGACGAATTTTCACACGGGAAATGTACAGTGCGGAAAAGAACATTCGCGATTTTAAGAAGCCCATTTTAATCATTCATAGCACAGAAGACGAGCGAATTCCGTACGAACATGGCGAGCGACTATTTGAATTAGCAAACGAACCTAAAGAATTGTACACGATTGATCAACAACACATTCGTGGTCCTTTGTTTTACGCTGATAGTATTGTTAGTAAGATGGAACGAATGGTGAATGGGAACTAAGGCTTGTCTGCAACCTTGATCAACTTTAGCGTGTTCATTCCCAACAGGAATACTATTGGCGAGAGAATCATAAAGAGTAATTCCCAGCCGAATCCATTCTTCTTTTGTCTCTTGTGCTTAACCGGTTTTACTGAGTCTTCATTTTGGATGGGCATACCGTTATCAAAACCAATGAAAGTTATAGAGTCAGATGGTAAATTGAAGTTATAATCACGATCGATTACGTCTTTCACACTATCCAAGGAATGACGTTTTGTAAAAATGGGATGATTCACAACCGTATCTGCACCGGGTTGCCAGAACTGTCCCCGTCGTGGATTTCCATAAACGCGCTTTGGCTCGTTTAGTTCACGTCCAAACGAATCAACAAAAATGGGTTCATATTCTAAATGATACCCGCGCGCGCAGTACTCGCTTGTGTAAACCACTGCTGTGCTATCCGTTAAAGCCTTAATCGAATCGAGAACAGCCGTTTTCACCAAGGGCTCTGGCGCCATTCCAAAATTAGAAGCAACATGATCATAACGAGTTAATTCCGTTGATTTCTTGTAGCTCTTCAAAGAAGCATTTCTGGAGCGGAGTTCGATAATGTCTGTTTGTCCAAAACTATACATCGTCAATGTTAAGAACGGAATAAATAGAAGCGTTTTCATATACTGTTGTTTAATTTTACATGCTGTACACATCACCATGAATGAGGTTCAAACTTTCATCGGAATATTCGAAATTCATCTTACATTTGAGGTATGGCGAAGAAAATATATGTCACGTACTGCTCCGCAGAGAAGTCCCAAGAAGCGAAAGAAATTCCGGCTATCGATCGCTACGAAAGTGAGCGAATTCAATATGTTCAAGATCAGGCGAAACAATCCAAAGCAGGTTTCATGATTCTATCTGGAAAATATGGGTTGTTGGAAGCTTCCACGAAAATTCCCTTGTATGATCATCTATTAAAACCTTTTGAAACGACTCGGCTAAGCAAAACGGTAGCAAAGCAACTAAAACAACATAAAGGGATTTCCATTATTTTTCACTCGCATTGGATTGACCGAGATATGCAGGTGGCACCTTATATTGAAGTGATGACAGATGCTTGCGAATTGGCTAAAATTCCGTTTGATTTGGTGATTTTGGATGAGGATGTTCCTCTTTGAATTAAGCAATTAAGCAATTAAGCAATTAAGCAATTA
>JBFHGY010000118.1:0-7618 GCA_041582905.1 Crocinitomicaceae bacterium
CAAAAACTGTTGATGCTGTTTCAGTTCTTTTGAATGAATATCAAAAGCATGAATCGAATCTTTTGAAGCGATTTCATCTTTGTTTTTGATAAAGAAAGTGGGGAATTTCGGCTCCAACAACTCAACAAGGTGAGATGTATTACTGCTATTGTATCCTCCCACGACAACGGCCAAATCAGCATCAACATTCAACAATTCCAATGTCGCTGATTGATTATCGTTGGTTGCATAACACAGTGTGTCGCGCGTATCCGAAATGTGTTCCTTGATCGATTCCTCTCCGTATTTGTCGATCATCGTTTGACGAAGAAAATCAGTGATCTCTTGTGTTTCCGAAGCCAACATGGTTGTTTGGTTAACCACACCGATTCGGTTCAAGTCTTTTTCTGGATCAAATCCCTGAGAGAGTTTTCCATCAAAATAGCGTAAGAATTCTTCCGTGGATAGTCTACCGAGAATGTAGTTGGCAAGCTGTTGTGTTTCCTCCAGGTTCTTCACTACGACAGAAGGCGCATTTTCTTTCGTATGAGAAAAAGTAGCCTTTGTTTCTTCATGTTTATGTTTTCCATGAATGATGATGGTGTGATCCAGTTCACCCAACTTAGCCGAGCGATTCCACACTTTTTCCACGAAAGGACACGTTGTATTGTATTGAACAGTATCGATGCCTTTCTTCTCAAGTAAGTCTTGAATTTCAACCGTGGTTCCAAAGGCTGGAATGATCACAATATCTTCAGGGTAGATTTCTTCCCAAGGGATGAGCTGTGTTCCGTCGGTATCTTGAATAAATCGAACGCCTTGACTCAGCAAATCGTTATTGACATCTGGATTGTGAATCATCTGACTCAACAAAAAGATACGCTTGTCTGGATTTTCCTGAATCGCCTTGTATGATTTCTCAATCGCATTTTCGACGCCGTAGCAAAAACCGAAATGTCTACTAATGACAAAAGTTACGTTACCGAAATTCAACGAAGTAGGAGAGAAGTCCTTCTTGCGTGGATCTTCCAGTTTTCGTTTCGCTTTCACTTTGGAAATAATTGGCGATCGATAATGAAGAGGAATGTCGAATTTTTTCATCTACTCAAAGTTAAGAATATTGTCATACTGGCAAGTGGATATTCGCTCTGATCTGTTTTCATAGAAATACAACGATTCGTTTGCGTTTTTAGTCCATTATGTGGTGCGAGATGATTAACTTTCCATCCACGAACGAATTCCTGAAAAATGATCCGTAAACTTCCATCTTATTTTACACGACAGAAGCGCATTCAGTGGTTTTTGATACTGTCGGAATTGGTCGTGTTGCTTTTTTTATGGGCCAATTTCAGAGTGTCGGTAGTGAGCAATCCGTATGTGAGTGCTGATTACAATGACTTACCAAAGGTAAAAGTGGGAATCGTTCCGGGAACCATTCGTTATTTGTCGTCTGGACGTCCCAACTTATATTTTTCATTTCGGATTGATGCTGCGGTGCAACTCTATCGTTCAGGAAAGATTTCTCATTTGCTGATTAGTGGAGATAATGGAATAAAAGGATACAACGAACCTCAAGACATGAAAAACGCATTGATGGAGCAGGGAATTCCAGCTAGCGCTATCACGCTCGATTACGCTGGGTTCGATACGTACGATTCCATGATTCGTGCAAAAGAAGTGTTTGGGCAAGAGCGATACATTGTTATTTCACAAGAATTCCAAAATGAACGAGCGGTGTACATTGCTCGGCGATTCGGAATTGAAGCCTACGGATTTAATGCGAAGGATGTGAAGAACTATGGTGGAATTCGTACAAAATTAAGAGAGTCCTTAGCGCGGGTAAAAGCGTTTGTAGAAGTACAACTTGGCGTTCAACCCACGTATCTGGGAGAAAAAGTGTTGATTGAGTAAATTATTTGTGATATTGTTATACGTAATGAGAAGAATACTCCAGATAGCCTTTATTCTTATAGCATTCAAAAGCACAGCCCAAAATGTCACAATGCTTGGAAGATACACTTTTTATCAAAGTGAGGATTCAGTTGGAACCTTTTCTCTTCCCCAATCAAAGATAATTTACAACTCTGATCATCAAAGAATTTTTGAATCCTATTACACTGAACTCGGAGATTCGACGGCAGATATCTTTTTTGAAGATTTTGAAAAATCCCCAGAAATTGTGGTGAAAGGATTTATTTCAGCTGGCGATACATCTAAATACATTTATATAGAGGACTGTTCGAATGGCGAAAAAGTTGTTCTATTTGGCAATGACACAATCCATCGTTATAGCATTAGTTGTATCAACAAAGAAGTTGTCAAAATTGTCAGTACTGATGAATTTCCAACTTCCGATACATTGATTAAAGAAAACGGGAGAGAATATTGGGTTTCAACCCTTTCAAATGGAGATAAAGAGTATTCTATGAGACAGTTTGACTCAAAAGGTAGAGTGATTTTTTATCGTTGGGGAATGACCAGTAAGTCGGATTCTGAAGGAAACTATACTCGTTTCGAATACGACGATCAAAACTACATCGAAACAATTACCTCTTCGACAATTGGTGTGGAAAATAAATTTGGAACCATTATAGTGAACTATTGTGACAAAAATTGGATCACATTAAAACGAGAATTTATTGAGTTAAATGATGGGGCGAGAACGATCCGAAGATTCGAGTATACGAGAGTTGAATAATTACGTATAACACAACTAACACTTCATGCCGTTTATTACCTCTATTCGAAATTCAGCATGAAAGATTTTAGTATAGATCACTATCAAGACTTCCTCCCATCCCTATTCATGTGGATTTCTGATATGTTTCAATTTTTTTTCAAAAAACATGCAATGAAACAAAACTCTCTCGTCTATAGGAGTGAAGGGTCGCTAATGTGCCTTCCTTGAATGAAAACTGAAAGAGAAAATACGAAGAAACTGGAAAGCTTTTTCCGCGATGAATACGATTCACTGAAGTCATTTGTGAGTTCTAGAATTCGTTCGTCGGCGGAACGTGATTCCGAAGATATCATTCAAGATGTGGCATTGCGATTATTCGCCGGGGCAGATCGATATGCACCCATAAATAATGTGGCGGGTTTCGTTTATCACTCGATCAAAAACAAAATTATTGATGTGATGCGTGGTGGGAAGTCTACAACGCAGGAACACGATGATAACGAAGCAAAACTCATCGAATTCACGGAGTTATTGTACGGGAAATCGGCCAACTCGTACTCTGAACGAATGATGCACGATTTGAAGTCTGCCATTATGAACCTAAAACCGGAGTATCGAGACATTATTATTGCCATTGATTTCGAAGGTTGGAGTTACAAGGAAATTTCGGATGAAACGGGCATACCGCAAGGTACATTGATGTCGAGAAGACATAGAGCAATTGCCTTGTTGCATAAAGAATTAAAAGAGAAAAAAAGTACGAACGATTAAAGTAGAAAAGATGAAAAATTATTTTGAACACAAGATGAGAGGGAAGAATCCAGCGGTGATTGCAGGGATGGTCATTTTTGGGATTCTCGCCATCGGAGGATTGGCGATTTTGTTTGGATTCGTCGTTATGTGGTTGTGGAATTGGTTAATGCCTGATTTATTTGGCTTGCCGACGCTCACATTTTGGAAAGCAGTAGGAGTCATTATTCTGTCGAAACTACTCTTCGGAGGCTTTGGAGGAGGCGGAAAGAGTGGTAAATCTGGAAAGAAAGGAAAGAACCACTGTGAATCAGATAAATCGAAAAAGAAGGATTTCTCGAGATGGAAACACTACGATTCATTTTGGGAAGAAGAAGGAGATAAGGCCTACGAAGCGTATTGCCGACGAATGGAAAATCCCAATGTAGAAGCTGATATTGAGGAAACCGAAAGTATAGATCGTTCTAAAACCGATAAACCTGAAGAGTCATGATGGAAATTCTAGTCTTGAGAACCAATGTTACCTCAAAACGAAAAGTGCGTCAGTTGAGTCCTGTCTTCGATAATCACAAGGCCATTCATAAATGGTCGGTGGATACAGAAGACAGAGATAAAGTGCTTAGAATTGAGGCACAGAAAGGATTTAGCATTCAGGATGCCGTTGCATTGATGCAATTACAAGGTTTTTACGGAAACGAATTGGATGATTAAATCAACGCGCGAATTTCATCCATAATGCGTTCCGCCAAAGCATTGGCTGCATCCAAATCCTTACTTTCTGAATAAATTCGAATGATGGGTTCCGTGTTACTCTTACGTAAATGAACCCATTCTTTTCCGATGTAGATTTTGACTCCATCTGTCGTGTCGACTTCCTCGTTGGCGTATTTCGTTGCCATTTCCGCCAAAACGTTATCGACATCAATTTCGGGTGTCAATTGAATCTTATTTTTGGAAATAATGTACTTCGGGTAGCTATCACGCAACGCAGAAACACTCATTTTTTTGTGTGCCAAATGAGAGAGGAACAAGGCAATTCCTACCAGTGAATCACGACCGTAGTGCAATTCTGGGTAAATCACTCCTCCGTTTCCTTCTCCACCAATTACGGCGTTTTCGGCTTTCATTTTGGTAACAACATTTACTTCTCCTACGGCTGATGCGAAATAGGCGTTTCCACTTGCTTCGGTCACATCGCGAAGTGCACGCGTAGAGGATAAATTCGAAACGGTGGAACCAGGTGTTTTGCTCAAAACGTAATCTGCTACGGCAACCAAGGTGTATTCTTCACCAAACATACTTCCGTCTTCACAAACGAGCGCCAAACGATCTACGTCAGGATCTACTGTGATTCCCAAGTCAGCTCCTGTTTCTTTGATTTTATCCGATAAATCCGTTAAGTGCTCAGGAAGTGGTTCTGGATTGTGAGGGAATTCTCCCGTTGGATCACAATACAACTTTGTGATGTTCTT
Organism: Crocinitomicaceae bacterium; assembly: GCA_041582905.1. GTDB lineage: Bacteria > Bacteroidota > Bacteroidia > Flavobacteriales_D > Crocinitomicaceae > UBA4466. Next base: position 4,882 of record JBFHGY010000118.1, read on the forward strand.
TACGCCTAATGCTTCGAGCATCGCTGGAACAAAAATTCCACCGGTTGAATTCACAGCATCCACTACAACGCTAAAGTTCGCTGCTTCAATGGCTGCTTTATCTACAATCGGTAAATCAAGAATGGCTTGAATGTGTTTCTCTAAATACGTGTCATTTTGAGTAACTGTACCCAAATTGTCAACTTCTGCAAAGTCAAAAGCTTCTTGTTCGGCAATTTCTAATACACGTTTTCCATCGTCTCCAGAAATAAATTCTCCCTTTTCATTCAAGAGCTTGAGCGCGTTCCATTGTTTCGGATTATGACTCGCAGTAAGGATAATTCCTCCGTGGGCATTTTCCATAGGAACGGCTACTTCCACAGTGGGTGTCGTAGAAAGTCCAAGGTTCACCACGTTAATTCCTAATCCTGAAAGAGTAGAAATAACGAGATCAGAGATCATTTGTCCCGAAATACGCGCGTCGCGACCAATTACAACCGTTAAGGTTGTGTTAGGATTGTTTTCTTGAAGCCATGTCCCGTAAGCTGCAGCAAATTTTACCGCGTCGATAGGTGTAAGACCATTATTTACCGCGCCACCAATTGTTCCGCGAATTCCAGAGATAGATTTGATTAATGTCATAGTGTAGTATTTTTAGAAAGAGCGCTTCAAAGCGATCATCTTCATGCACGCAATGGCGCATTCTGTTCCTTTGTTTCCATGTTTTCCGCCTGAACGGTCAATGGATTGTTGAATGTTTAAATCGGTCAACAGACAAAATGCAACGGGCGTATTGTACTTCAAGTTCACGTCCATGATGCCTTGTGTTGCACCATCACACACGAAATCGAAATGTCGTGTTTCTCCTTGAATCACACAACCAATGGCCACAACGCCATCGACGTTTCCTTGTTCGCAGAAGTACTGGCTTCCCAAAGGAAGTTCGAATGCTCCAGGAACAAATCGGATATCAATGTTTTCTTCTTTCACACCATTGTCGAGCAGTGCCGACTTCGCTCCTTCGAGCAATCCAAGTGTGATTTTGTCATTCCATTCAGAAACAACAATGCCGATTTTAAAATCGGCACCGTTTGGAATTTCTTCTTTTATATAATCTGAAAGATTGCGATGTTCTGTCGCCATAATTTCGTGTTATTTTCCAGCTTCCATGTTAGACACTTTCGACAAGTATTTTTCAACTTGGTGCTGTCCAGCGTATGATGGATAATCGTCAACAATTCGTTGGTACAACTCAGCAGCTTTCGGGAAGTTGTTGATTTCTTCCGTGCAAAGTCCTGCTTTCATCAAGTACATTGGAGTTGTCAATTCGTTTTCTAACATATCTGCAGCTTCTAAATATTTGTTGGCTGCATCTTTGTATTTTTTCATTTCAGAAAGGCAATCCGCTTGAAGACCCACTGCCATAACTGATACGTACGTATCTTCAGTATCAACTCCTTCCAATTGCTCAATTGCACTTTGGAATTCTTTTTTCTCCATCAATTGACGTCCCAAAACGAACTGTGCTACTTCACCACCAATTCTTCCGTCATACTTCTTTACTTCGCTTTCCAAGTATTCGATAGCCAAATCCGTTGAATCGTTTTTAGCATGGTTCAATCCTTCCCAATAAGCATCTTTCGATTTCTCGTTAGCAGGCTTTATTACGAACTGACGGTAGAGAAGGTATCCCAAAATTGCAATTACCAAAACACCAACACCAATTGTTACGTAACGCAACACTTTGTTTGACTTGAATTGTCTCTTTATTTCTTCTCCTGTGATATCTTCTAACATTGTAATAATTTAAGCAGCGCAAAAATAGTTTTTTTTTTGATAAAAGTAATACCGATTTACGTTAATGAAGGAATTCCGCTAATTTTGTCGGAATGCATCTTGAAAACCTCCATCTTGTAAACTTCAAAAACTACGAAGAAGCGGAAATTTCGCTCACTTCTGGAATCAATTGTTTTGTTGGGAAGAATGGGGCAGGCAAGACCAATATTCTCGATGCAGTGCACTATTTAAGTATGTGCAAATCCTACATGAATGTAATTGACCGCCAGAACATTCGTTTTGATCAACCTTTTTTTGTGATTCAAGGAGACTGGCAGAAAGAAGATGCATCAATTACGATTCATTGTGCGGTGAAATTGGGTGCGAAAAAAGTGTTCCGAAGAAACAAGAAGGAATACGAGAAATTGGCTGATCATATCGGTCAGTTTCCTGCTGTGATGATTTCACCTTACGACCGCGATTTGATCTCTGAAGGAAGTGAGCTACGTCGTAAGTGGATGGATGGAATTATTTCGCAATTCAATCGGAAGTATTTATCAGACATTCAGAAATATGCGAAAGTGTTGCAACAACGAAATGCGTTGTTAAAAAATATGGCAGAGCATCGTTTGTTCGATCGGGAATCAATTGAGGTGTGGAACATTCAACTCATTCAATTGGGTGAGCGCATTTTTGAACGGAGAAAGGAGTTTTTAGAGTCGTTTATTCCGGTTTTTCAGAAGCACTACAACGCGATTGGAAATACGGACGAACAAGTGAGCTTGACCTATCGTTCGCAGTTGTTGGACGGTGATTTTGAACAGTTATTGACTCAAGCTGAACGGAAAGATGCGCACATGCGCTACTCAACAGTGGGGACGCATCGCGATGATCTCATTTTTGAAATCAAAGGTCATCCCGTGAAGAAGTTTGGATCACAAGGTCAGCAGAAATCATTCATCATTGCACTCAGATTGGCTCA
>JBFHGY010000119.1:0-7604 GCA_041582905.1 Crocinitomicaceae bacterium
CATTTTTTACGGCAATTTTTTTAACGACAGGTGTATTTGCGCAACACGGAACAGACGGTGTAGCCTCCAATGGCAATAAAATCAATTGGTTGACTTTTGAAGAAGCATTCGAGCTACATCAAGAAAATCCGAAAAAATGGGTGATTGATATTTCGACTGTTTGGTGTGGTTGGTGCAAGCGCATGGATCAAACTACTTTTTCAGATTCATTAGTAATTGATCATGTAAACGAGAATTTTTACGCGGTTGCGCTCGATGGAGAATATAAAGAAGCGATCACAGTGGGTGACCGAACATACAACTTTGTTGCCGAGGGGAGAAGAGGTTATCATGAATTACCTGCCGAATTGATGGGAGGAAAATTGTCGTATCCAACGATCGTATTTTTAAGTGATGGCTTGAAAAATTTGTCTTCGATTCCAGGATACAAAGATGCGCGTTCCTTTCTTCAAATTGTCGAGTTTTTTGAAGTGTATGATGCCGAAACGAACCCAATCAAATATGATGATTTCTCGAAAGATTATGTTTCACCGTATCCGGCACCCGAAGTTGAAAAATCGGAATCGAATTAAGAAAGAAGCGTTAAGGTAATCGCGATTGCTGCAGGTACTGTCTGAACAATCAGTATTTTTTTAGAAGCTGTTGCTGCTCCAAAAATACCAGCTACTGCAACACATGCCAAAAAGAACAAGGCTACATTGTCTCTCCATTCTGCATTTTCAATAAAGAACGACCAAATCAATCCAGCGGATAAAAATCCGTTGTACAAGCCCTGATTGGCGGCCATCGTCTTTGTCTTCGGGAATAATTCCTTCGGAAAACCTCGAAATACTTTCGGTCCTCGACTTTCCCAAGCAAACATTTCGAACCATAAAATATATAGGTGTAGAAGGGCAATAATAGCGATGAAGATTTCAGCGGCAAGTGTCATGTTCGTTTTTTTGCTGCAATGTACACGATTTTTCAAACTAGTAGGTGAAATTGGTAGAGTTACGTTATAAAATTGATGTGTAAATACGTAATAGGTTAATAAAATCACGAATAGTTAAAAAAAATCGATTTGTCAGTTTTTTTCGCTCCAACCTGATCCTGCCTTGGCAACCATTTGATTATTTTTTCGACTTTTTACTGAGGAATGGGAAACCTCCATAAATATCCTACTACCAACTTGACTTTGGCCTTTTCTTCCCTCTTTGACGAAAGAAAGTGCTAAAGGACAGGAAAACAAAAACATATGAGAAAAGTACTACTATTAATGACTACCATGTTACTGAGTATGTCAACCTTATTCGGGCAAACACCCACTTCTATTCAGTGCACATTAACCATTGATCAGATATCTGAAGCTCAACCTTTCGATGTTGATCACCCAAAGCAAGAGGAGACGCAGGAAATTGCCGAAAATCTAATCTCCGAAATCACAATTGTATACGATTTATTGAACCAGGGAGATACATCCAGTGTAGCAAATCATACAGCTGCAATCGAGGCATTGGTAGATCAGGCAACCTTGCTTGGAATGAACTACTCCATGTTTCAAGCGGACTTGAATTATATCGAATCATTAAACTAAGGAGTCATGAAGAATTTATTACAACTCATTTCTTTTGTTTCTTTGGTATTCTTGACCATAGGAAATGCACAGGCGCAATGTGGAGCAACTGCAGTACAAGCTCTTCCTGATACTGTACTGATCTGTGAGGGTGACGCTGGAGTAACGAATTTTACAGCATCTGGTGATTGTTCAACAGGGAACTGGGAGTTTCAAGTAACGCAGGGAGCAACAGTTATTCAGGCTTGGAGTACTACAGCAACGTTCACGGCTTCACCAACTACAACAACGATGTATACTGTTTTGGCGAGATGTAGTGCATGTCCTGCTACAACTGCACAATCAACTTTTTTATTCGAAGTGTTGGAAGAACCAACGGTGAATGGAAATACGTTTATCTGTTCTGGATCAACAACGACCTTAACTGCGAGTGGTTCAACAGGATCGTATGAATGGTATGATGCTGCTACTGGCGGAAACATGGTAGGATCATCACCTTCCTTCACAACGCCTCCGTTAACGCAAGATACTACGTATTGGGTCAGTGTTCAGGGAACTGTAACGGGTGTTGGAGGATCCATTTTGATTACTGAATGTGGAGTCGAAGGTGCCATCGGAGGTACTGGATCTGAGGATTACATCGAAATTTCAAATCTGTACAACACTCCTATTAATACGACAGGATGGAGAGTCGTGGTAAGTAGTTCTTACACGAATATCAACTCATTCAATAACACGATGTGGATGCTTCCGAACTCATTTACACCTTGTTCAATGATGTCGAGAACAGACAATAGTCAGTCAGCAAACTACTGGGGGAATAACATTTTCTGGAACCCAAATAACAATAGTTGGGCCATGATCCTTGATGATCAATACAATATTGTTGACTTCGTTTGTTGGGGATGGACTGCCGCGCAGTTGGCTTCTTTTGGTCCTGTGATCAACGGAAATCTAATCACCCTTGGGTCTGAATGGACCGGAAACGGTGTCCCTCCAAATTGTGGAACAGTGGCAGGTGTACAACACAGTATGGCACGCACAGGAAGTGCGGATAACAATAATGCGGGTGATTTCATTTGTCAACCGACCTCGGTGGATTTGGTGAACCCAGGGTTAAACTGTGGATGGACTGCCAATGCATCATGTCGTTTCCCTACGACAATTACAGTTGACGTAGCGCCAACGGCTTCGAATCCAGCAACCATCAACGTGCAATGTGTGGGAGATGTTCCTGCACCAGATGTTACTGTGGTAACGGATGAAGCAGACGATTTTACAGCGAATCCAACAGTTACATACGTAGGAGATGTTTCTGACGGACAAAGTTGTCCAGAAACAATCACTAGAACGTATCGCGTGGAAGATGTCTGCGGTAACTTCATTGAAGTACAACAATTAATTGTGATTCAAGATACGCAAGGTCCAGTGATGGATACACCTCCAGCAGCAGCAACGGTTGAATGTGTAGGAGATATTCCTCCAGCAACTTCTTTAGGATACACAGATAACTGCGATGCTCCGGGAACAGTGATGTCGACAGATGGGCCTCTTGTTGGTGGTAGTTGTGGTGGAACCGTAACGAGAACGTGGACAGCAACGGATAACTGTGGTAATGTTTCGACGCCCGTTACGCAAATCTTTACAGTAATGGATATGACACCTCCAACGGCTGGAGCGCCTGCGGGAATGAACGTAGAATGTGTGTCGGATATTCCAGTTCCAGATGGAAGTGTGGTGCCTGGCATCGCAGATAACTGTTCAGCTCAGCCAACGGTTACTCATCAGGGAGATGTTTCTGATGGATTGTCTTGTCCTGAAACGATTACACGAACGTATGCTGTAACTGACGATTGTGGCAACACGACAACGGTAGATCAAATTTTTGTCGTGAATGATGTTACACCGCCAACAGCTAGTAATCCAGTTCCAGCAAGTTACGCATTAATCACGGACGTACCGCCAGGAGATCAATCCACAGCAGTGGTCTATGATGAGGCGGATAACTGTACAGCCACTCCAACTGTTACATGGGTAAGTGATGTATCCGATAATGATATTTGTGCAGGAGAAACAATCACTCGAACATTCTCAATAACGGATGATTGTGGGAACGAAACACTCGTAACACAAGCTATTTCGATTGATCCACTTCCAGTGCCAATCAACGCTGGACCAGATCAAACGATTTGTGTAGGAGAGTTGACAACACTCGCTCCAGTGAATCCAATGGGAGCGAACCTTTCATGGAGTCCAGCAATTCCACCAGGGCCATTCAATCCTGGAACAACTACGACATATACAGTGACGGCTGAATTCAATGGATGTACAAATACCGACGATATGACGATTGTTGTGGAAGAACCACCAGTTGTGAGTTTCGTGGGAGACTTGTTAGAAGGATGCGAGCCATTAACCGTAAACTTCATCAGTACATCAACGGCACCAAGCGGTATCGCGAGCTGTGAGTGGAGCATTAACGGAGATGTCTTGACAGGTTGCGGTCCTGTTTCTTACACATTCCCAGAAGGAGGAAATTACGATGTTACTTTGACGTCAACGTCTAACACAGGATGTGTGAATACTGAAACATACACAGATTATATTTATGTAGAATCAACTCCCGTGGCGAGCTTCGGAGTTTCTTCGAGCCAACTTTCTACGCTTGAAACAGACGTAGAGTTCTTTAATACATCGGTTGGTGCTGTTACGTACGAATGGGATTTTGATGATAATTCAGGTGTGACCAATTTGGAAGATCCAACGCATACTTTCCCGACATCAGATGGAGGTTCGTACAACGTACAGTTAATTGCATACTCTCCGCTCGGATGTGTTGACTCAACTTGGGTGACCATCTCTGTGGATGTAGAATTGTTGTACTTTGTTCCGAATGCGTTTACGCCAGACAATGATGCGTACAATCAATCTTTCAAGCCGGTATTTACGGCTGGGTTCGATCCGTACGATTTCAACTTAAAGATTTTCAACCGTTGGGGAGAACTGATTTGGGAGTCGAATGACGCCGAAGTAGGTTGGGATGGAACGTATGGAGGAGAGCTTGTTGAAGACGGTACTTATTCATGGCTCATCGAGTTTAAAACAGCGTACAGCGATGAAAGAAAACGTGTGTCAGGACATGTAACAGTACTTCGCTAGGCAAAATAGATAGCATTAAGAAAGACCATTTGCTCAATTATTGGGTGAATGGTCTTTTTGTTTTTATGTAGCTACGTAGAGAGTCAAAAAGCATCGAAGTCCTCGGTTTGGGCATTCGGAAAGTCGGGAAATCCAACACCACGAAGCAGCCACGAAGTGAATCCAACTATTTAGTAATCCAAAAAATCCCTATCTTCGCGGCACTTTTAACTTAAATACAACATAGCATGCAACTGTGGAACAAATTAAGTAAAGAGGAATTGGAGGAGAAATTACGCGCCAGCGGTAATGATTTCGTGACCATTTCTTTTTACCAGTACGCCAAAATCGAAAACCCTCGTTTATTCAGAGATCACCTCTTTCAAATGTGGTCGAAATTAGACATTGTAGGACGTACCTACGTGGCAGCGGAGGGAATCAACGCGCAAATTGCGGTACCGAACAAACATCTGCAACAATTCAGAAAGGAGCTCTACGAAATTGAGTTTTTGGACGGTATTCGATTAAACATCGCGATTGATGAGGCTGAAGCAGAATTCCCATTCTTGAAATTGAAAATCAAGGTGAGAAACAAGATTTTGGCGGACGGTTTGGAAGATCAATCTTTCGATGTAACGAACAAGGGAAAGCATCTTTCAGCGGAAGAGTTCAACCAATTAACGGATGATCCGAATACAGTGTTGATCGATTTCAGAAATCACTATGAGCATGAAGTGGGACACTTCAAAGGAGCGATCACTCCAGATGTGGATACATTCCGTGAGTCGCTTCCATACATTGAGGATGAATTTTTGAAGGACGCAAAAGACAAGAATATCGTGATGTATTGTACTGGAGGAATCCGATGTGAAAAAGCATCAGCGTGGTACAAGCATCGAGGTTTTGAAAAAGTACATCAATTAGAAGGTGGAATTATCAACTACGCGCGCCAATGCGAAGATCAAGGGTTGGAAAACAAATTCGTAGGGAAGAACTTTGTATTCGATGAGCGACGCGGAGAACGAATTTCAGAAGATATTATTTCGGTTTGTCACCAGTGTGGAGAACCGTGCGATACGCACACGAATTGTGTAAACGACGGTTGTCACTTGTTGTTTATTCAATGTGATTCGTGTAAAGAACAAATGGAGAACTGTTGTTCCGACGAATGTCAATCAGTCATTCACCTTTCTCCTGAAGAGCAAAAGGAATTGCGCAAAGGGAAAACGGTTAGCAATAAGATTTTCAAGAAAGGTAGATCTGAGAAGTTGAAGTTCAAGCAGAACTCCAAAAAACCACTATCTTTGGTTGAAATCAATAAAGAAAAAGCGTGAATTTATTCATAACCTGGGATGTTACGCCTGAAATTATCGACGGGTGGAAAACCCCAAACTATTACGGTTTACTTTTCGTAAGTGGATTGATGATTGGTTACTTCGTGATTAAACGTATGTTTAAACGCGAACGAATTCACGAAAAATACCTCGACCAGTTGGTGCTTTTCATGGTGATTGCCACTATTGTTGGAGCTCGACTCGGACATGTTTTCTTCTACGGACCATATTGGGATGTAGTGGATGCCAATGGTGTGGTAATCCAAGAAGGATATCTCTCGCACCCCATGTCGATTTTCAAAGTGTGGGAAGGTGGACTCGCTAGTCATGGTGGAGTAGTTGCCATCTTGTTAGCATTGTGGTGGTACTCGCGAAAAGTGGTGAAACTTCCTATGATGTGGATTCTTGACCGAATTGTTGTGGCCATTGCCATCGCGGGTTGCTTCATCCGTTTGGGGAATTTAATGAATAGTGAAATTGTAGGAATTCCAACGGATGTTCCTTGGGCATTTAGCTTCCCGCATTTCTGGAATGAGGACCTACCCGGTTATGATGCTACACCTCGTCACGCGACGCAGTTGTATGAAGCCTTGGCGTACTTGGCAAGCTTCGGAATTCTGATGTTCTTGTATTGGAAGAAGAAAATGTACCAAAAGAGTGGTGTTGTCTTCGGTGCTTTCTTGATTTTGATTTTTGGAGCGCGTTTCCTCATCGAGTTTATCAAATTGGGACAAGCTGACCGCGACGATACATGGGCGTTGAATACAGGACAAATTTTGAGTATTCCTCTTGTGATTGCTGGAATTTTTATCTTGGTAAGAGCACTCAAGAAAGAGCGTTCAGAACAGGATGTAGCACATCTTCAGGCAGAAACTTCAAGCAAATAACGAAATTAACGTAAGCTACTTTCGATGTGCGCTTGCGTGGCTAGTGCACATCGATTGGCGGCTTGTTCGTCCATACGGAACCACAATTCGGGTTCAATAAGTTCGATTTCACCAATACATAATTCATCATTGTTGTTCCAAATAACATCAATGCGTGCGTAAATTGGCAGTGGGTCGCAGGCTGCAAATGCTTGTTCTACAAAAGCGATCTCATCCGATGAAGGTTCGTATCGTTCAATTGTTCCTCCAAAATCGTCTTGAACACGGAAATCTCCAGCTTTCGCTTGTTTCAAAACAGCATGACTGAACTTTCCGCCAAAGACCATGAACGCGACTTCTCCTTTAGACAGAATGTTGTGTTGAAACTCTTGTAGGAGCATCGCTTCTTTCGAAATCAACTCCGAGAAGATGGCAGCGTGTTCTTCGGCATTTTCCTTTTTGAAGCGATAGGTGTGTCGCGCAGCACCAGAAATGGCTGGCTTCAGAATAAACTCGTCCCAGTCTAGATGTGAAATGCAATCCGAAAGCGATCGTTCTTCACCCGTTTCAATGAAAATGGTATTGGGAATGCGAACACCTGCTGCGTGTAAATCATTCAAGTAATGCTTGTCCAAACTCCAATAAATTAATTCCTTCGGATTGATCAATTGCGTTTTTTGGCATACATCTTCTAGCCAGATAGCGAATTCGTCG
>JBFHGY010000120.1:0-7425 GCA_041582905.1 Crocinitomicaceae bacterium
AATCAGATCAAAAAGTGCGTTATTTACCTTGCTAGACATGTATAATACGTTTAGGTTAACTAAGTAGTTAATCGAATATACACAAAGGTTTAACGTGTTTTTGGGATAAGATTTGAAGTGTATCTTTTATTTAGTGAATGGGGATATTTCAAAACGAAAAACTGACTTCAATTATTTGAAGAAATTATTGGACATAAAAAAACTCCGAACCAATAAATTGATTCGGAGTATATATCGTTTTCAATTCGACTGACTATTGTCCGTCATTTAATTGAGATTCTTCTTCGTTCTTCTCAGGATCAACAATTCCTTCGTTTCCTCCACCTGTTGGATCGTTCAAAATCCCTTCTCCGTTAGAATTCGTCGAGCTTGCTTTCGTAAAAAACGAAACTTCACCATCTGAAACAGGATCATTCGGACGAATCTCTTCCTTCGAACAAGATGCGAATCCGAGTGCCAAAGCCGCAATTCCTATGTAAACAAATTTAATTTTCATCGTTTCCTAGATTCCTTTATACTAACAAATATACGTGTACAACTTTAATTCTCCAAATTATTAAGTGGTATTTTGAGTAAAACGCGTGTTCCTTTGATTGATCGGTCATCATTGTACACTTCATACGGCCCCACTAAGGAAATATCATTATTGGAAATTTTCTGAATCAAATCAATACGTTTGGAGGTAATTTCCATTCCTTTAGAACGATGATCCCCTTCCATATCCACTTTCTTGGTAATACTTTGATTGACGCCAATTCCGTTGTCTTCGACAGCTAAAAGGAGGTATCCATTCTCTTCTTCTACGGTTAAAGAAATCTTCCCCTTTTTTTCCTGATTCGGTAGAATCCCGTGAATAATGCTATTCTCCACAAATGGCTGTAAGATCATAGCTGGAATTAAAATAGAATCTGTTTCCACGCCTTTTGCTGAAATCTCATAATCGAAGCGATCTTTAAAACGCATAGACTCAAGAGAAAGATATAGCTCCAGACGTTCTAGTTCTTCCTCCAAGGTTATCATGTTCCCATCCACCGTTGCGGTATCGAGGTTTTTTCGAATCAGTTTCGCAAAGTTTGTCAGGTATTTATTCGCCGAAATGCGGTCTTGTGTGTTAATGAAGTATTGAATGGAATTTAAGGAGTTGAACACAAAGTGTCTATTCATGCTGGCATTCATCGATTGCTGTTCAAGACTCAATAAGCGAGATTTAAACTCCAGCTTCTCCTTTTCATTTGCTTCATTGATTCGTTTTAATCGGAAACGGAAAAAGAGTAACACCAACCCTCCAAAAATTAACGCTGATAGTGCAATAAACCACCATGTTTTGTAAAACGCTGGACGAATCGTAAAAGGAATCACCAATTCTTTGGACTCTTGTCCGTCCATATCTACCGACCGCATACGCAGCAAATACTCTCCTGCGGGTAAACTCGTAAATGTTATGACAGGGTTTGTAGACAACGGCGACCATTTTTCATTCAAGCCCTCCAATAAGAATTGATAACACAAACCGTTGTGATTCGCTAAGGAAATCCCATCCAATTCAAAGATTAAATTGTTCTTGGAATAAGGTAGATTGAGTGATCTTGGAAATCCATCTTCATCCAAATCAGCACTGTAATCGCCAAAATTGAAGTTCTGATAATTCAACAGGATGGAACGAAGCTGAATCTTTGGTACTTCACGTTTCTTTTCTTCCAGGTGAACATCAAAACATACAAGGCCTGAAGCTGTTCCGAACCAGAAATTACCTTTTGAATCGAAGAAACCAGAATTCAAATTGGTTTCGAGATTGATCACCCCTTCACTCAACCCGAAACGACGAATCGTAGGTTCGTTTGAATTTAAATCCGACACCACAAAGAGTCCGTTATTGGAACCAACATAGAGTCTTCCGTCTCGTTCATTAATGAAGTTAATAAAGTTAGATCCTGGATCGCTTCTGAGCTCAACCTGTTCAATCTTATTCTCCCTGATGCGATAAAGTCCTTCTTCTGTTCCGAACCAAATATTTCTGAACTTATCCTTCGTAATGGAGTAGGTGACACTTTCCACGTTGCGGTATGTCGATATTTTTCGGTCTTTAAATTGGAATAATCCAAGGTTAGTTGCGAATACCAGCACATCATCGATCATCACGAAACCACGAACCGTTCCTACTTCCAGTGAGTCTACATCGTGAAGCTTCGTAAGCACACCATTTTTATAACGGGAAATTCCAGCGTTTCCACCGATATACATTTCTCGTGGACCTACCTTGTAAAAAGCGGACACCTTAAATCCTGGCACTCCATCTTCCTCAGTGTAGGTCGTCATTTCATCATTGGCATCTAGGGAAACCAATCCTGCTCCCGTTCCAAACCAATTTGCTCCATCCACATTTGCCTGAGCTGCCCAAACCGTGAGTGACCCTACTTTAATTTCATGCGTGCTCCCGTCTCTTTCTCGTTTGATTAAGCCCGCATCGAAGGAGCCGAAGTAAAACGCGCCATTTTTCCCTTCAAACCCTGAAAGAAAGAGATCTGATTTAAACCCATTCGAACGATCGTAACACTTGAATTGCTCACCCGGAAAACGGAACATTCCTTTTCCTCTTAAACCGATCCAAATATTTCCTGATAAATCACTGTAGATACAATCTACCTCACTTTTCTCCGGAAGACCAGACGCCTCACTTATCTGATCGAACTTCTTGGTTGTTGAAAACCGCAGCACATGATTACTGGAATGTGAATACAGCCAAAGGATACCTTTATTGTCCAATTCGCATCCTAATATCGCGTTCAGCTTCTCACTCTTAGGATGATGTAAAATCTTTCCCGTCCTGATGTTTTTTCTAAAGATTCCGTTATTGTATGAGACAAAAAATATTTCCTTCTCGTTCACTTCGACCCCATAAAAAGAGCCTAAATCTCCTTTTTCAATTCCCTCCTCGTACACAAAAGTTTTAAGATCCTTCGTTTTAAGAATCCCCAAACGAGTGGCTAGATAGAGATATTCACCAACGATAGCAGCCGCACGAATAGACTTCACAGATCGTTCTGAAAAACCTTCTTCCACCGGTAAGGCAACTGGCATCAATTTATTTCCTACCAATTCAAATAATCCTCCGCCTCGTTCCGCGCAAACAATTATTCGACCTTTGTAGCGCAGAATTTTGGTCACATTTCTTGACTTCTCACTTCCTGGAAGTGCAATACTTTTGAATGTATTCTTTTCCAGACAGGAAATTCCTCCATCGTGTCCAACCCATAGTCGTCCAGAGTCGAGAAACAAGGTTTGGATTCGGTTATTCAACAAGCCGTCTTTCGGAGAAAAGGTCGTGAAGTCTTTCCCATTAAACTTCGCCAATCCTCCAAGTGTCCCCACCCATAGGTAGCCGTCGTCGTCCTCACAAAATGCCGTTACTTGCGTTTGTGGCAATCCTTCTTCGGTACTGTACGATTGAAATGCATATTTCTGCCCAAATCCTAAAAAGGGGAGTATCAATAGTAGACAAGAAAGTACTTTCTTCATTAAGTATTATTTAAACCCTAAATTCGATAGGTTCACATGATTTGTGAATCAGAATGGAGTGTTGACCGAAATCAAGTTTTTAGCATTTTTACGAATTCCGTTACTCTGTTTCTTGCAACAGGCACGCGAATCCCACCTTTCAGAATAGCGAAATGGCCATCTTCGTTCAAGTATTCTTGTAGAATATCCAAATTGATGATATGCGATTTATGTACTCTTGCAAAACGCTCTGGATCTAACAAGTTTTCGTACACCTTCAATGTTCGTGTATCTAGGTAACGTGTTCCATCATTAAAATAAATTGTGGTACAGTTACCGCTCGCCTCGAGGTGCGTAATCGTGTTATCTTCAACAATCTTCAATCCTTTTGTATGGCTAATTGCAATACGGTTGGATGGCTTTTTATTTTGAACGCTTTTCGATAACTCTTTCAACGAATCGAAATAAGTCGTATAATTCTCTGGTTCTTGCTTGTAAGTGGCACTGGTTTCTTTCAATCGCTCCACCGCAACCTGAAGTTCTTCGATATCAATTGGTTTCAGTAAGTAATAAACTGCACTTGCATTGAAAGCACGAATCGCGTAATCTTTGAATGCCGTCACGAATACTACGAGGAAATTTTTCTTTTCTACCTCTTCCAACAACTCGAACCCTTCTGCTCCAGATGGCATTCGAATATCGAGGAAAACGACATCTGGTTCCGATGACTCAATGATTGCTTTCGCCTGTTCTTTGCTAGAAGCATCACCAATTACTTCAATGTCAGGACAGTACTCTTCCAACATCATTGTGAGATTGCGCCGTGCAAACTCCTCATCATCAACTATTAAGGCTCTTAGTTTCATATTTCGCTTAGGTTTTAGATTGACTCTACACACCTAATATACAAATCTAAATTACATACAAACGTGAGAATGCTTCCGTTGACGTCCAACTGTAATCAGATCACAAAAACGAAATAACCGTTTACTAAATCTCAGCTACCGTTTAGGTTATTTTTAAAAACAGAGTACTGGAATACTGTATCTTAGAGTATGATTAAACGCTAAAATTTATACTTATGGGAGCACATTTACTTACTGAAAAACAATCCATTTGGATTTTTAACGATAACGGAAACTAAGTTTCCGTTTTTTTATACCCTTACTTTTTATCCGCTTCTTAATCAGCCACAAACTCTTTGACACACCTATTAATAATAGACGTCGCTTCGATATGAGCCATGTGTCCCACTCCTGCCACTTCAACATACTTCACCTCAGAATCCGCCAACTCCTTACGCATTCTTTTTGCGGATACAATTGGATCAGATTCTCCCTGAACACAGGTGAAATGATCGGCATGGTTTAGAACGTAATCGGTGTAGTTCCCACGCTGACTCATGGCAATAGATGCTTTCGCGATTACTTCAGGTGACATCTTCATCGCTTCATCAATTAAGTCTTTCACTTTGTCATGATACTTTTCGGGATGTAAAAACAAGTTAGGGATGACTTCATAGATAAAGTGCGCTTGATTCGTTTTCACGATTTCTGCTACCCTTTTTCTGTCTTTCACCTTTTGCGGAGAATCCGTCCAGTAATTTGAATTGAGCAACATGACCCTTTTCACCTTTGGCTCCATTTCCTTCGTGACGAGCGCCACATAACCACCCATTGAGTGTCCAACCATATGGAACTCGGACAAGCCGACTTCATCCACCACCTCTAACACAGCTTTTGCCATGTCATCGATGGAATTAGCACAATCGGTAATCGTTATTGAACCGCCATGTCCAGGTAAATCAATCATCAGAACAGAACGATCTTCTGGCAATTCCAGTTCCTCCCACATCGTAGATGATTCCAAAAAACCATGCAAAAACACGACAGGCGTTTTGGTAGAATCTACTTGAGTAAATGTATACGCTAGGATTTGCTTCATAACAGAAAAGGAAGCCGAAGCCTCCTTTTTATTTTGATTTTATGCATTCATTATTGACTCGATGTGGTCTGCTTCAATCGGAATATCTGCCATCAAGTTCAATGGAGCCCCAGACTCCTGAACAACGAGGTCATCTTCTAAACGAATTCCCAATCCTTCTTCCGGAATGTAGATTCCTGGTTCACACGTGAAGACCATACCAGCTTCGATTGGTTCATTATAATGTCCCAAATCATGAGTATCCAAACCAATAAAGTGAGATGTTCCGTGCATGAAGTACTTTTTGTACGCAGGCCAGTTTGGATCTTGATTCTTGATATCCGTAGAATCGATTAATCCAAGTTTCAATAGCTCCGCCTCCATCAATTTACCAACTTCCTTGTGGTATTCTGGAATCAATGTTCCTGGCACCAACAATTTTTGTGCTTCATTTTTTACATGTAGTACCGAATTGTACACTTGCTTTTGTCTGTCCGTAAAACGTCCGCTTACTGGAATAGAACGCGATAAATCCGAAGCATAGTTCGCATATTCAGCTCCCACGTCAAGAAGAATCACATCTCCCTCTTTACATTGCTGGTTGTTCTCTATATAATGAAGAACGCATGCATTTGCTCCCGACGCAACAATCGGTGTATAGGCAAATCCTTTGGAACGATTTCTCAGGAATTCGTGCATCAACTCCGCTTCAATTTCATACTCCCAAACACCTGGCTTGATAAATCCAAGCAATCGTTCGATTCCCTTTTTCGTAATGTTACACGCCTTCTGCATCAAATCAATTTCAATTGGATGCTTCACCGAACGAATCGTATGCATAATTGGAGCACTTCTTTTCACTTGATGAGATGGGAAGTCCTGCTTTACTTTCTGAATAAAGCGATCATCTCGCGTTTGCATCTCTGTATTCGCGCGCAAGTGCTCATTCGTATTCAGGTAAATCGCGTCTACTTCCACCATCATTTGCTTGAAGATGGTCTCAAACTGATTCAACCAGTATACTGTTTTGATTCCGGACGTTTCAAATGCCTTTTCTTTGGTAAGTTTTTCTCCTTCCCAAACAGCTATGTGTTCGTTTGTTTCCTTTAAGAAGAGTACTTCGCGGTGCGCTTCATTCTTGGAATTGGGAGAAATGACCAAAATACTTTCCTCTTGATCTACCCCAGACAAGTGAAAAATATCACGGTGCTGCTGAAAGGGCATCGTACTGTCTGCGCTAATCGCGAAAACATCATTGGAATTGAATACTGCAAGGGCATTCTTCTCCATGTGATTTACAAATTTTGCTCGGTTAGCGATAAAAAGGTCCTTCTGGATTCGATCGTATTTCATGTGTTTTTCTTTTAATCCTGAGTGCGCCATTTCGACACACCTGCTTTCAAGGGATGAAATTACAGTTTTCGGAAGGAATAGCTGAAAAATTGAAAAAAAATCGTCTGTTTTTGTTGATCGTAAATTGATTACGTTCTACTGTATCATCTTTGACTCAACAAAAACGAAAGAATTATGAATAAGGCACATAACAACATCGCAATTTCTTCACTTGTTTTCACATCAAATGATACTGAAGTATTGGTTAAAGGCAACGTTTCAAAGGGGAAACTAAACTATGAAACAGAACTGTTGATCTCTCAGACACAATTAAATATGGTGATGAACCAACTCAGCAAGCAAAACGAGTCATTCCAAATTGATGACTACCTTAAATCGGAGCAAGTGGATCAGTTCGAACAGCTTTTTTACGCAGACTTCAGTGAGCTTTCTAACAGACTTATCGATATTCGTCCGATTGTGAAAGCAAATCAAATCACACAAATTCGCGCATAATTCCATTCCATTGCGTTCAAAACGCAACCTTTCTTATAAATTTTCGTAATTTAGTAGATAGCGAAATAATTACGTCTCTCATCGGAGAGCAAAGAAAAGTCGACTAAACTGCAACTATTATGATAAAGAGAGGTTTTATAGCATTATTCGGATTGGGCT
>JBFHGY010000121.1:0-7372 GCA_041582905.1 Crocinitomicaceae bacterium
GAAAGACTAGTGAAACTTGCGATCGCTAAGAGAGAAAGTAATGTTTTTTTCATACTAAATCGTTTTGTTCTAACAAATATAAGCTTTTCACTTTGACATTCCCAAAAGGTACAAGGATTGAACCAAACATTGAAACTTAAACAGTAAAACTTCGAAAAGCCTTGTTTGTAAAGGGTTACAAGTCTCATTTCTAGCTGAAACAAGAAATAGGAATTCAATAATGAAAAAGAACTTCTAAGATTCCGAACGATAAAATTGACGTACATTTGAATTCGGCAGGGTTTTTGAACCACGCGATACCAAACCAAATATTAAGAAACTATGAAAAAAATTGGATTACTCTTTATCGGTCTATCTATGGTGATGGGATCTTTTGCTCAGGACGCTTCACACACTGAGGAGAATTCAGGAAAGAAGATTCCTTCAGTTGAACTGAAAGATATGGAGGGTAACATTATGAACACTGCCGATTTGGGACTAGAAGGTCCAATCATCGTTAGCTTCTGGGCAACGTGGTGTTCTCCGTGTAAAGCTGAGTTGAATACAATCAAAGAAATGTATGAGGACTGGCAAGCGGATACGGACGTAACCTTGGTTGCCGTATCGATTGACGACGAAAAAACGAAAAACTCAGTTCCGATGTATGCTAACGGAAAGAACTGGGAATACCTAGTGTTGATGGATCCAAACGGTGATTTCAAGCGTGCAATGGGAGTGAACAATGTTCCTCACACGTTTATCATCGATACGGATGGAACAATCAGATACTCGCACAATAACTATTCTCCCGGTGATGAATATGAGCTTGAAGAAGCTTTGTACGAAGTTGCAGGGGTAGAACTATAAACGCAACAACTGAGCTACGGCTCGATTATTAACTTCTATGATGAAACTATCACTCTGCTTTGCGGCGGTGGCTGTGTCCTTCGTTGGATTTAGTCAGAATCAAAACAATGGCGGTTCAATTTCTGGGAATATTGAAAGTACTTTTCAATTCCTTAATAACGATACGCTTATTGGTGCAAATCAACCAGCTGAAAAAGGTCTGTTGAACACGTACATGAATGTTTTCTATACAAATGGAAACTTCAAAGCAGGAATGCGTGTCGAGTCGTATTTACCTAGAATTCAAGGTTACCCTAACCGTTTTGATGGAACGGGAATCGGAATGCGATACGTAGGATATGCGAATGATTTTGTAGATGTGACATTAGGTTCGTTCTATGAGCAGTTCGGTTCTGGAATGGTGTTTAGAGCGTATGAAGATAGAGCGCTTGGTTACGACAACATGCTTGATGGAGTTCGTGTGAAGTTGCATCCATACGAAGGAATTACACTTAAAGGAGTTTACGGATTGCAACGCCTCTCTTTCCAGGAAGGAAAAATCGTGTATAGCGATGGCATCGTTCGTGGGTTTGATGGAGAGATGCATTTGAACTCTACGTTTAAGCAACTCAAAGGAAAGAAGTTAGATATCACTCTTGGTGGATCTTTCATGAGTAAATACCAAAAGGATGATCGTGAGGATTTAATTCTTCCTGAGAATGTTGGTGCGTACGGAGGGCGTGCTGCCTTGCGCTACGGGAAGTTCAACTTGGATGGTGAATACATCATCAAAGAACAGGATCCATCCGTAGACAATGGATTTATTTATAACTATGGTCATGCAGCACTTTTCAATTTCGGGTATTCTCGAAAGGGATTAGGAATTGTTCTTTCTGCGAAGTCGGTTGACAATATGAGTTACCGTTCGGACCGAAACAAAGAATTGCAGGACGTTTTCATTAACTTCTTGCCAGCAATGAATAAGACGCATACCTATAACTTGGTAGCATCACTTTATCCGTACGCCACTCAACCAGTTGGGGAAACAGCTTTCCAGGGTGAGGTTTTGTACACGATCAAAAAAGGGTCGAAACTCGGTGGAAAGTATGGAACATCAATCAATGCGAATTATTCTACGGCTTATCGACCAAATAGAAGAACAGAAGGATATGATCCAGTTGGTGACTCAACAGGTGTTGCCTACAGAACGGGATTATTCGATGTAAGTGATAGTCTTTACTGGAGCGATTTCAACATCAACATTGAGCGAAAGTTCAACAAGAAATTTACCTTGAAAGTGAGTTACTTCAATATGGCATTAAACAACGACGTAGCAAAAGTAACAAATGGTGCTACTGGGATGATTAAGACGAATATCGGAGTTATTGAAGGAAGATATAAAATTAACCGTAAGCATTCCGTTCGTTGGGAGCTTCAAGCTTTATTCATTAATGATGATAAGCATGGAGAACCAAAAGACCAAGGAAACTGGGCAACAGCAGTGATTGAATACAACGTATCACCTCACTGGTTTTTCAGTGTAATGGATCAATACAACTACGGAAATTCGGATGAAGCACTGCGCTTGCATTACCTTTACGGTACATTTGGTTATATTAAAGGAGCGACTCGTATTAGTGCAGGTTATGGTCGACAAAGAGCAGGATTATTCTGTGTAGGAGGTGTATGTCGATTTGTTCCTGCCTCAAACGGTTTAACGTTATCATTTACTCAAAGTTTCTAAAACGAACGAACAATGAAAAAGATCTTATTTATTCTAGGAATTGCAGCATTTGGCTTCGTTTCATGCGACAAAGTGGAGAATCCTTATCCTGTTTCAAATCAAGGTGATTACAGTTTGTATCCGGATGGAGATAGTGCACACTACGCGCAAAACGTATGGCCTACATTCACCACGAATACAAATACTGACCGTAATGTGTTAATCGAAGATTACACAGGACATCAATGTATTTTCTGTCCAGCAGCAGCTGATGCAGCACACCAATTGTCTGTTGACAACCCGGGAAGAGTTGTAATTTCTACAATTCATACTGGAGCCTCTGGTCAAATGGAAGCATTTCAAGAAGTAACACCACCAACGTTCATAACCAATTTCACCAATGCTGAAGGTTTCGCCATCGGAAAGTACTTTGGATTTGATTGGCCAGGATCACCATTTGTCGGAAACCCATTCGGATCGGTGAGTAGAGCAGATCACGGAAACGGATACCCAACATTAACCGCAGGTTCTTGGGCAAGTGCTACAGACGCGATGATTCTTGCGAACGACAACAAAGTGAACATTCAGGCGGTGTCAAATTACTACCCTTCAACAAGAGGCCTTTTCTTACATGCTGAAGTAGATGTAGTGGATGCAACTTTGACAAATCAGTTGAACATTGTTGTCCACTTGTTGGAAGACACGTTAGTAGCGCCTCAGAAATATCCTTCGTACACAGATTACAACTATGTACACCGTGATATTTTCAGAGGGAGTATTGATGGTTTCACATTCGGA
Source organism: Crocinitomicaceae bacterium (assembly GCA_041582905.1). Classification (GTDB taxonomy): domain Bacteria; phylum Bacteroidota; class Bacteroidia; order Flavobacteriales_D; family Crocinitomicaceae; genus UBA4466. The sequence goes on from JBFHGY010000121.1 coordinate 3,347, forward strand.
CAACCGTTAGATGCATCTAACATTACTCCAACAGGAACACATGAGCTTTTCTACATTTATGAGCTTCCAACGCAATACAACCCTGATAACATGCATGTGATCATTTACGTGCGCGACGCAGTTACCGAAGAAGTATATCAGGTGATTAAGAAGCACTTGTAGTAGAATTGGTCTACTAACGAATTACCACTTTCATGAAAAAATTATTCTTCGCTCTAACGATAGGGTTGGTTGGTTTCACGTCATGTGACAAGGTTGAGAACCCAAATCCTCAAGTCATTTCCGATCCAGGAAGTTGCGGCTGGGCTGCTTATCCTAACGGAGATAGTGCACATTACATGGCTAATGAATGGCCAACGTTTGGGCAGAACACGAATGCAGAAAGAAACATCCTCCTAGAGGATTTTACAGGTCATGATTGTACGTATTGTCCTGCTGCTGCCGAAGAAGCTCATGCAATTGCGTTAGCACATCCGGGAAGAGTAATAATTTCAACGGTGCACACATCTCAATTTGGAATGGGAAGTTTTCAAGCTGTTTCGGCATCTCACCCTTATGACTTTACAAATCCGAATGGTTTAGCAATCGGTCAGTACTTCGGTCAAGATTGGCCAGGGTCTAATTTTATTGGAAATCCCAAGGGAATGGTAAGTAGAGCAGTTGACCCGGTTCAACCGATCTTGAGCCCGAGTCAATGGAGTTCGGCGGTGGATGATTTAATTGCTACGAACGATCTCAAAGTGAACATTCAATCTGCAGTCAATTATTACCCATCTACTCGCGGTGTGTTTTTGCACACAGAGGTTGATGTACTTGACGCGTCGTTAGTCAATGATTTGTCAATCGTTGTTCAACTTCATGAGGACTCATTGATTTCGCCACAAACATTCCCTTCTCCAATTTCGTATGATGAAAATTATGTACATAGGGATATCATGCGTGGATGTATTGATGGGAAAACCTTCGGTGAAACACTTAACAACTCTTATTTAGACGCAAACGGCAAGTACTACGTGAACTATATGTACTGTCTACCAGAGCACTACGATGAGAATAATGTTCACTTTTTAATCTACGTGCGGGATGCAGTAACCGAGGAGGTCTATCAAGTGATCAAACAAACGCTATAATCACCCCCATAAAATTAAAGCGTACTTAGTATCATTCTCTACTTTTTTTCTGCTCTTCAAATCGCTTGAGTTGTTCTTTTACTCTTGCCAAGATTCTATCATCAGAATCACCATGAATATCTCTTATTGCGTAATTCGCCTTTGCTGGATCAATTGGATTTACAAACTCGTTTATTCCTAAATTGAAAATTGCCTGCCCAAACCTTTGACCATAATGGTTCGCCAAATAAGCAGAGATTAAATTCAAAATCTCTTGATGTTCTTTTTTGGGATTTGATTTTTTCCATTCCGAATAGAATTCTTCTTTTTCAATTTCAAAATTTTGAAATTCCGCGAATTCCAAGGGTTGGTCACTCAGGCCTCCGTAGTCATCAAAAGTTTTGTCGGGATGATATTTTAAGCGATTTCCGTTCTCGTACAGTTCGAGTTGCTTAACAGGATAGCCATCGGTTCCTACTTCAAAGTACCAAGTTGACGTCCCCCAAGAATCAAAATCATCACCTCTGGATTCTTTCCATTTTCTTTTGAAGTATCTTTTCATAATTCTATGTGACCGTTATAATTTTTATATTCTTGAAGATAACCCAACGCTAGCAGGCATGTTCATTATTTAACGTTTTTTCAGATACGATCTTTCAATTTCTTTCGTTATATTCAAGACTGAATTACGAACCAAAATATTAATATAACATGAGTATGTTTGAGCTAACCAAAAAAATTCTGCGTGTTGTAAGTTTTGATTCTCAATTATTCCAAAAGGAGCTGTACAAGGCTCAAAAATGGATCACTGACGCAGAGGAAATTAAACGATTTCAAGAGTGGTGCATTACGGAATTTGGAGCAAAGTACCCAAAAATTATTCGAAAGGCATTCAGTCTTTCGCCACAAACAAGTAAATAACTGAAGAGGACTCGAAAGAGTCCTTTTTTTTGATCTTATTCTTCGTTGATTGGTGACCGCTTCTTGAGAATTGGACGAATTCCAACGAGTATTAAACTGGAAATGCAGGCTGCAGTTCCTAACTTCCCTCCGTAACCACTAAAAATGCTTTCTGAAGCCAGATAAATGCCCGAAAACACAATTCCACCAAGAAGAATGAGCAACTTCTGCGGAACCAAATGACTTCCTGTCATTCCCACGAAACTAGCACCAAAGAATACCAACGGAATTTCGATTGAAAGTGGATCAGGAGCAAGATGAGGGAAGAGGTAAAACACTAATCCTACGAGAAGGGAAAGTCCTGCCGATGCGCGAACAGCACCTTGCTTTAAATCGTGCGAAACGACAAATGTGGACAAGGCTCCGATGCCTCCAACTGCTATTAGAATGAGTTCATTCATAAGGCGGAGTAGATAAGTGAGATAATGTACACACCTCCGAAAGCAATCGTTCCGAGTTTTCCTCCAACGCCGTTTAATGCTTGTCGCGTAAGAAGGTAGAGGATACCTGTCGCTAAACCGATGTAAGAGATAAACAAATAATCGGGAGCAATGAATGAACTACTCATGCCTGCGAACGTTCCACAATAGATAGCAGCAGGAAGCGTATGGACGATATTGGAACGCTTGTGAAACCGCTCAACAAGATTGGGAAGATACGACGCAGCGAATCCAATTGCGGCGGAAGAAATAACCGGTCCGAGTTTCAGATTAACACTCAGCAGATAGGCGAGAACCGTAGCCGCTGCGACCAAGAAGGGCGTGAAAAACACCTCCAACTTGGAATGTTGCTGATTGGAACGTGGAATACGTGCGTAGGCAAACACTAACAGCACAAGTGATGACAATAGCAGAGCACGTACACCGTCGTTTATCGAGGAGTCGATTCCGATAGTAACGAGAAAAACAAGGTGGATAAGTCCAAGAACGAGTAATGAAACGCCCTGATGAAAATGCACGGATCTATTCAAACTCAATCAAAACGGAACCTTTCTCAACTACATCGTCTTTGGCTGCTGAAATTGCTTTCACTTTTCCAATTCCTTCTGCTTTGAGAACGTTCTCCATTTTCATGGCCTCAAGCGATAAAATTTCATCGCCAACATTCAATTCTTGACCTACTTCAACAGCAATGTTCACAATTCGACCAGGCATTGGAGCCACCAATTCTTTCAATTGACGGACTTTCGGTTTGTCCAATCCCATGGAAGCAATTAGCTCGTCGAGTGGACCTCGCTTCTTCACCTCAAATACACGGTGATTGATTTTTAAACGAAGCGTGTTGTTCTCCAAATCCTCGTTCATTACTTCTCCATGAAACTTTACTCCATTGTGTTCCAATGTAAAGAAACGGTTCCGATGTTTATCGGAATCGTCCCACGTAATTAGTGTGTTGATTCCACTTTCGATGTCTTGACCATCTACGGTCCAAGTTGGATTTGCCATTTATCAGCGTTTTACACAAAAATAACAGAATCATACTCCGATGCTGTAAAATTTGTCCATCAAATGAATATTATTTGCCTTCTTTGCAGGTATAATCTCGAATTAGCATGAAAAAACAGTTAATCTTCATTGGTGCGGCACTTGTTCTTGCGGCCTGTGGAACAAAGAAACCAGAACCGGTTGTTATCGCCCCCACCACTGAAACAGCAGAAGTTGTAACGGAAGAATTTATTGAGCCAGAAGTAGAACTTCCTACGGCTCGACCTATTTACCGTGAAACAGAAACCATCCTAACGGATTTGATTCATACTCGACTAGAGGTGGAATTCGATTGGGCACAATCTCGTATGAATGGAGTGGCTCAAATTACAGCGAAACCTCATTTTTACACTTCTGATCAACTAATTCTCGATGCAAAGGGAATGGACATTAATAGCGTGAAGATGAATGACGCGCCGTTGAAGTTTATCTACGAAGATGATGTATTAACGATTAATCTCGGTAAAGAATAC
>JBFHGY010000122.1:0-7367 GCA_041582905.1 Crocinitomicaceae bacterium
CTGCTTCCATCTCGATGATTCCACCTTCAGGATTTGACGCACTTGGCTTTTGGTGTTTCTTCATAAGTTTCACACCTTCTACCGTTGCACGCATTTTCTTACGGTCGATTGAAAGGATAGTCCCTTCTTGTCCGTTTGCTTCACCGCTAATTACTTTAACAGTGTCTCCTACTTTAATGTGTAATTTCTGTTGCATAACTTCCATTATTTTAAAGTACCTCAGGAGCCAATGATACTACTTTCATGTAGTCAGCATCACGAAGCTCACGAGCAACTGGTCCAAAAATACGTGTTCCTCTCATTTCACCCGCTTGGTTCAAGATAACGCAAGCGTTATCATCAAAGCGAATATAAGAGCCGTCTGGACGACGTACTTCTTTTTTTGTTCTTACTATAACTGCCGTAGCAACCTGTCCTTTTTTGACAGCTCCAGAGGGCATTGCACTCTTAACAGCAACGACAATTTTGTCTCCTACGGAGGCATAGCGACGTTTTGTTCCTCCGAGTACTCGGATACACAATACTTCTTTCGCTCCAGAATTGTCTGCTACTTTAAGTCTTGATTCCTGTTGTATCATTACTAAAAATTATTTAGCTCGTTCTACAATTTCTACTAATCTCCAGTTCTTTGACTTGGACAAAGGACGTGTTTCCATGATACGTACAGTATCACCGATTCCACAATCGTTTTTCTCATCGTGAGCAACGAACTTAGTAGTTTTCTTTACGAACTTTCCGTATTTCGGGTGTTTCTCTCTACGCTCAACTGCCACAACGATAGACTTGTCCATCTTGTCGCTAGTTACGATCCCGATACGTTCTTTTCTTAAATTACGCTTTTCCATTTTACGCTTATTTCAATGTGCTACAAACTATTAAGCTTGTGCTTCACGTTTTGTTAATTCAGTTTTCAATCGAGCGATTGTACGACGAGTGTGACGAATTGTTAGCGGGTTCTCCAATGGAGATACTGCGTGTGTCAACTTCATTTTTTCCAATTGCTCAGTTAAGTTCGCTGCTTGCGTTCTTAGCTCTTCAACTGATGCTTTGCTGATTTCTTGTTGCTTCATGATTTCTTATTTTCCTGGTACAACATAATCGTTACGCGTAACGAATTTACATTTCACCGGCAATTTTTGAGCAGCCAAACGCATTGCTTCTTTTGCAGTTTCGTACGGTACACCGTCTGCTTCGAATAAAATACGTCCTGGTCTAACAACTGCTACCCAGTGACTTGGAGCTCCTTTTCCCTTACCCATACGTACTTCAGCTGGTTTTGCTGTAACTGGTTTGTCTGGGAAGATGCGGATCCACACTTTTCCTTCACGTTTCATGTATCGAGTAACGGCGATACGAGAAGCTTCGATCTGGCGAGATGTGATCCACCCTGGTTCCAAAGTCTTTAGCCCGAATGATCCGAAAGATACAGTGCTTCCTCTGTGAGCAAGACCTCTGTTTCGTCCTTTCTGCGCTTTTCTAAATTTGGTTCTTTTCGGTTGTAACATTTCTGTTCAATTTTGTAAGTTCTACTTCTTTGGTCTTCTTCTAGAACCACCACCTTTTCTATCTCCGCGTCCTCCGCCTTTTCCTGGCTTCTGACCTACGTTAGGTGAAAGATCACGCTTTCCGTACACTTCACCTTTACAGATCCAAACTTTGATACCAAGTCGACCGTAAGTAGTGTGTGCTTCAGCGAGAGCATAATCGATGTCAGCTCTGAACGTATGTAACGGAGTACGTCCATCTTTGTACATCTCGGTTCTTGCCATCTCAGCACCATTCAAACGTCCAGAGATCTTCACTTTGATTCCCTCTGCACCCATTCTCATTGTGCTTGCGATAGACATTTTGATTGCTCTACGGAAAGAGATACGAGCTTCCAATTGACGAGCGATACCATCAGCCACCAATCGAGCATCCAATTCTGGACGTTTTACCTCGAAGATGTTGATTTGGATTTCTTTCTTCGTCAATTTTTTCAACTCCTCTTTCAGTTTGTCAACCTCTTGACCACCTTTCCCGATAATTACTCCCGGACGTGCAGTGTTGATAGTAACGGTAACCAACTTAAGTGTACGTTCGATCACAATTTTCGCGATGCTTGCTCTAGATAAACGAGCTCGGAGGTATCGGCGGATTTTGTCGTCTTCAACGAGTTTATCACCGTAGTTATCACCTCCATACCAGTTAGACTCCCATCCGTGGATGAAGCCTAATCTATTTCCAATTGGATTTGTTTTTTGTCCCATTTATCTAAAATTATTCAGCGTTCTTAGCGTCTACGACGATATGAACATGATTTGATCTTTTTCTAATTCTGTGAGCACGACCTTGTGGAGCAGGTTGAATACGTTTCAACATAGTTCCTCCGCTCACTTCGATAGTTTTCACAAAAAGTGTTTCTTCTTCGATACTCTTATCTTCATTCTTTTGTTCCCAATTGGCGATTGCAGAACGAAGTAATTTCTCCAAGCTAGTAGACGCATCTTTAGCGTTGTGTTGCAATATGTTCAAAGCCTTGTTTACCTCAACTCCACGAATAAGATCTGCAACCAATCTCATTTTTCTTGGGGCGATAGGAGAATTATTCAATTTCGCGAAAGCGATTGATTTATTCGCCTCTTTTCTGGCTTCTGCTGTTAGTCTTTTTCTAGCACCCATAATCCGCTATTTTATCTCTTTTTATCTTTTTTATTCCCAGCGTGACCACGGAAGTTACGAGTTGGAGCAAATTCCCCCAATTTGTGACCTACCATGTTTTCACTTACGAATACAGGAATAAATTTATTTCCATTATGCACTGCGAATGTTAATCCAACAAAATCAGGAGTAATAGTACTCGCTCTTGACCATGTTTTGATAACAGACTTGCTACCTGACTCTTGTGCCTCATCTACTCTTTTAAGTAGTTTGTAGTGCACAAATGGTGGTTTCTTTAATGAACGACTCATATCCTACTTATTTTTTGCGTTTTTCAACAATGAATTTATCTGAATACTTCTTCTTCGCACGTGTTTTGTATCCCTTAGCAGGAACACCATTACGTGATCTTGGGTGTCCTCCAGAGTTACGACCTTCACCACCTCCCATTGGGTGATCAACTGGGTTCATAACTACACCACGAACGCGTGGACGACGACCTAACCAGCGAGTACGACCTGCTTTACCAGATACTGTCAAGCTGTGTTCAGAATTAGAAACAGACCCGATTGTTGCTAAACAAGTAGTCAAAATCATTCTAGTTTCACCAGAAGGCATTTTAACGATTGCATAACGTCCATCACGAGCGTTTAATTGAGCATAAGTTCCTGCTCCACGAGCGATAGAACCACCTTTACCAGGCTTTAATTCGATGTTGTGAATAACAGTTCCCAAAGGAATGTCAGACAAGTACATCGCGTTTCCAACGTTAGGAGTAGCATCTTTACCAGACATTACTGTATCCCCAACTTTTAATCCTTCAGGAGCGATAATGTAACGCTTTTCTCCATCAGCGTAGTACAAAAGCGCGATGCGTGCTGTACGGTTTGGATCGTATTGGATCGCTTTAACCGTAGCTGGAACACCATGCTTCTCTCTCTTGAAGTCAATCACACGGTATTTTTGCTTATGACCACCACCAATGTAGCGCATAGTCATTCTACCGTCGTTGTTACGACCACCCGACTTACTACGACCTTTCACAAGGCTCTTTTCTGGAGCTCTTTGTGTAATGTCTTTGTAGTCACTGATGACCTTGTGTCTTTGCCCTGGAGTTGTAGGCTTGAATTTTTTAAGACTCATTTTTTAGTTCTTAAAAGTTATTAAACAAATCAATCGTCTCTCCATCTGCAACCGTAACGATGGCTTTTTTCCATTGCTTGTTACGTTGCTCAACGATACCTCTATTCGTGTATTTCGTAGAGGATTTACCACCGCCATAATTCATGGTACGTACTTCAGTTACCTGAACTCCGTACATGTTCTCGACGGCATTTTTTATTTCAATCTTGTTCGCCTTCTTATCTACTTGGAATGTAAAACGGTTTTCGTTTTCACTCAAAGCTGTTGCTTTTTCCGAGATAATTGGCTTTTTAATAATACCTGCTTTCATCATCAATTAGTTTAAGATCTTTTCGATCACTTCAATTGAACTTTTAGCCATAACTACTTTTTGAGCGTTCAATACATCGAATGTATTTACTGAGTCAGCCGTTACGACTTTTACTTTCTTAAGGTTACGTGAAGACAAGTAAACGTTGTCGTTCTTTTCACCTAAAATCATCAACACTTTGTTGTTGTCGATCTTCAAATCGGCCAATAGGCTTTTGAAATCAGCTGTTTTCACTGCATCAAATTTCAAATCGTCGATTACCATAAGGTCTTCTGATTTCAATTTGTATGCGAATGCAGACTTACGCGCTAAGCGCTTCAATTTCACATTCAATTTGAAGTGGTAGTTACGTGGGCGTGGTCCGAAGATACGTCCTCCACCTACACGAGTACCAGACTTGATAGAACCAGCACGTGCTCCACCAGTTCCTTTTTGTTTTTTGATTTTACGTGTAGATCCGTTGATCTCACCTCGCTCTTTCGCTTTGTGTGTACCTTGACGACGATTCGCTAAATGTTGTTTAACATCTAGATAGATAGCGTGATCGTTTGGCTCAATTCCAAATACGTCATCCGACAAGTTAACTGACTTCGAAGTAGCTTTTCCTTTTGCACTAATTACTTTTACTTCCATTACTTCTCAATTACGACTGTTGAACCTTTGTGACCTGGAACAGACCCTTTCACAACTAATAAATTCTTATCCGCAAGTACTTTCAACACTTGAAGGTTTTCCACTTTTACGTTGGCGTTCCCCATCTGTCCAGCCATACGCATTCCTTTGAATACACGTGCTGGGTAAGATGCAGCTCCAATCGATCCCGGTGCACGCAATCTGTTGTGCTGACCGTGAGTAGATTGTCCAACCCCACCAAAATTGTGACGTTTAACAACCCCTTGGAAACCTTTTCCTTTTGATGTTCCTGCAACAGTTACAAACTCACCTTCCTCGAAGATGTCAACTTGTACTGTATCACCGAGATTCAATCCATCAAAACCATCAAACTCAGCGAGCTTCGCTTTAGGTTCTGTGTTAGATTTCTTAAAATGACCTTTCAACGCGTTTGGAGTGTTTTTTTCTTTACGCTCTCCAAAACCTAGTTGAATGGCATCGTAACCATCTCTGTCTTGTGTTTTGATCTGAGTGACCACACAAGGACCAGCCTCTATCACCGTGCATGGCATTGCTTTACCCTCGGCACTGTAGATGCTAGTCATTCCGACTTTTTTACCAATAATCCCTGGCATTGTTTCTACTTGTTTTTGTTATTTAAATCATTGAAAGGTTGGTGACTTCGACTTTGCTCAGTCACCAACCTTGTCCAATACTTACTTATACTTTGATTTCTACGTCCACACCACTTGGCAACTCCAAACGCATCAATGCATCAACAGTCTTTGAAGAAGAACTGTAGATATCCATCAAACGCTTGTAAGAAGACAATTGAAACTGCTCACGCGCTTTTTTGTTAACGTGTGGTGATTTCAACACTGTGTAGATGCGCTTGTGTGTTGGAAGTGGAATTGGCCCACTTACTACCGCACCTGTAGATTTCACTGTTTTCACGATCTTTTCAGCTGATTTATCAACCAAGTTGTGATCGTATGACTTCAATTTAATTCTGATTTTTTGACTCATCTTTCAATAAATTATGCGGTAACACCTTTTACTTTATCCACTACTTCCTTAGCGATGTTTGCTGGAGCTTCAGCGTAGTGAGAGAACTCCATACTTGACGTTGCACGTCCAGACGACATAGTTCTCAATTGCGTTACATATCCAAACATTTCTGACAATGGAACATCCGCTTTAACAACTTTTGCACCATTTTTATCATCCATTCCTCTCATCACACCACGACGACGGTTCAAGTCACCAACGATGTCTCCCATGTTTTCTTCTGGAGTAACAACCTCCAATTTCATCATAGGTTCAAGAAGAACTGGCCCTGCTTTTGGCAATGCCGATTTGAACGCCATTTTAGCTGCCAATTCGAACGACAATTGATCTGAATCGACTGCGTGGAAAGATCCATCTTTCAATGTTACTTTCATTGCGTCCATTTCGAACCCTGCCATTACACCATTCTTCATTGATTCTTTGAATCCTTTTTCTACAGAAGGGATGAATTCTTTTGGAATGTTACCACCTTTAATTTCATTGATGAATTCCAATCCAACTTTCGTCTCATCAGTTTGTGGTTCAATAACAACAACGATGTCGGCGAATTTACCACGTCCACCAGATTGCTTCTTGTAAACTTCTCTGTGATCAACTGGCATTGTGATGTTCTCACGGTAGTTTACTTGAGGAGCACCTTGGTTCACCTCTACTTTAAACTCACGCTTCAAACGATCGATAATGATATCCAAGTGCAACTCTCCCATTCCTGAGATAATTGTTTGACCTGAATCTTCATCTGTACGAACTTGGAACGTTGGATCTTCTTCAGCCAATTTAGCCAAACCAACACCCAATTTATCTGAATCCGCTTGCGTCTTAGGCTCGATAGCAACCCCGATTACTGGATCTGGGAAGTCCATTGATTCCAATACGATTGGCGCGTCTTCAGCACACAAAGTATCTCCAGTCTTGATGTCTTTAAATCCAACAAGTGCTGCGATATCTCCTGCTCCAAGCACATCAATTTGATTTTGCTTGTTCGCGTGCATTTGGAAGATACGAGAAATACGCTCTTTGTTTCCTGAACGTGTGTTCAATACGTAAGAACCTGCTGGCAATTTACCAGAGTACGCACGTGTAAAGCACAAACGTCCAACGAATGGATCTGTTGCAATTTTAAATGCCAATGCTGAGAATGGAGCATCGAAAGAAGGCTTACGAGACTCAGGCTCATCTGTTTTAGGGTTTGTCCCTTCGATGGCCTCAACATCCAATGGAGATGGAAGAATTTCCATTACCATATCCAACATTGCTTGAACTCCTTTGTTTTTGAAGGCAGAACCACACATCATTGGAACAACTTTCCCAGCGATTGTAGCTTCACGCAAACAATCCAAGATCTCTCTTTCTGTAATAGAAGATGGATCTTCGAAGAATTTCTCCATCAATGATTCTGTTTCATCGAATTCAGCAACCGCTTCCAACAATTCTTCTCTCAACTGAGTTGCTTCATCAAGGATATCAGCAGGGATTTCAATCTCTTGGAAAGTCATTCCCATATCTTCCTCATTCCATGTAATTCCACGGAAGTTGATCAAGTCAACAACACCTTGAAAATCGTCTTCTGCACCGATGTTGATTTGCAATGGCA
>JBFHGY010000123.1:0-7349 GCA_041582905.1 Crocinitomicaceae bacterium
ATCGAGGTAAGAACACCAATATTTTGGATTCTTATTCATGATCTCGTACTGCTTACTTTTCTTGTTCAGAATGTATCCTTCTGTGTTGTTTTCGATGTCAACAGGATGATATCTTCTCCGGATGACAGCCGAGTGCTTCATGTCAGCAGGTTCAAAAACGTATTTACTTAGGTATTCATTAAAGGATAATCCTGATACTTTCTCGATGATTAAAACCAGCATAACGTATCCTGTATTGCTGTATTTAAAGCGTGATCCAGGTTTAAATTTCAGTTTTGGACTAAATTCGATCAACGCGTTTAGCACATCGTGGTTTCCAGCAATTTGCTTTCGATTCCAAACTCTTTTCTTTCGCATGAGTTTCATGTAAGAAGGTAAACCCGATTGATGTCTTAGCAAGTGTTCTACGGTGATTCCCGAATACGGAAATCCTTCGATTATGTGATCCACTTTCGTGTCAAACGCCAACAAGCCTTTTTCAATGAGTTGAACCGTTGCAACAGCTGTGATCTGTTTGGCATTCGATCCGAGCTCGAAAATAGAGGAGTCGTTCAAAGAGTGATTGGTTGCATAACTCAATACACCAAAGTTTCCGTTATACAGGATGGAGTCGTTTCTGGCATACAGCACGTTTCCGTTGAAACCATCTTCAAAATGCTCGTGGATAAGACTGTCCATCTTCTGAACATTCTGACTAAATAAAGGGCTTATTAGACTAAAAGTGAAAAAAAGTGACAGGAGAAATTTCATACAAAATACGCGTTCGAGTAGGGCAGTTTACGTAGTATACCGAATTCCCAATATACCATTTTTGAAGCGTGAAAAACCAATACGTGTTAAGACTTTCTGAATGCGAGATAGAGAATAACAGTGGCTACCAGCCCAAATATGAGAGGAACCCAAAAGGAGTTTGAAAGGAAAATTGAAACCAAAAATCCTGGAATCAGCAGGATAGCCAATAAGTGGTATTTACCTTGATGTTGCGAGTTATTCATGGGGTTTCACTTGAAATTAGGGAATCAAGAATTTCAATTCATTGCTGGTTTTGCTCGGTACAAATTCGGTCAATTCGTAATCCGCGAGGTCATTCTTCTTGAAAGGATCTTTTTCAATGATTTTCTCCAGCTCAGCTCTCGATGCTACATTCGACAAAATGATTCCACCCGTTCTCGGAACTTTTCGTCCAGAAGCCAGAAAATGCCCCAATTCATAGTGCTCATTCAAGAATTCTATGTGCTCTTCCAAAAATGGATCTACGTTTTCTAGTTCTGTTGTATAGGTGATGTTGATGATGAACATGTTGAGTTGGTTTTGGTGTGTTTTACGGAGCTTTTGGCGCCTGAGTCTTTTATAGTACTTTATATTTTTGTCATATACGAACGACGGAACAAAGGTATGATATCCCCAGGAGGAATTGTATCCATTTGTTCTTCCCTCTTCCAAATAAAGTAATACGGAGCTTTCAAAACTGGGTTGAAATCCATCGAAACAATACCACCTTCAAGAGGCTTATGAACGCTGAAAGTGAAGGTTGAATCACTCAGTTTTGTTACAATTACACTAGAGTCCAACGGTATAACATGCATCGTTCCGTGTTGCATATACTTTTTGAACTTTCCGAAGTATCTGAAAGTCATTGAGATTTCTTGATCTGAAGGAATGTGCCCACCGACATGGTCTTTCGGATATTCCAGTTTCTCCCTAACACTTTTTACGAGTGTATCATATTCAATTGGACCAAGGTAGATTGGTGTAGTTGCTACTTCATCGATTTGTTTCGTGTCGGATTTGAGAGTAGACTTACTAGAGCATCCAGCAAGGGTTAAAGTAGCTAGAAAGAATAAAATATGTTTCATTATTGTTAATTCGGTAGACTAATATGGCGCGATAAAGTAATCAACCAATTCAGCTTCCTCCACGAGGGAACCATTTACCTCACGGTGCCATTTTATCTTTCCAACATTTTTGGCGAACCAGTATTGGGTAACATAGGTAGGCCCTCCACCTAAATGGTGATAGTAAATATGAGATGTTCGTTCAGTATGAAGAACATCATAATAGGTATTTGCTCCGATTGTCATTGAATCAAGACGAGCAATTGTTTCGGCAGAATCATCTAGATCGTATGAATATTGCCCTTGTCCTCCTGTTCCTTGATGGTCATAGAAGACTCCAACTATTGTGTCTACAAGTTTGTAAAAAGTTGTTGATGAATAATCATTCGGATTCGTAACACCACTGTCATAACAAATCGTTCCTGTTAGATATAGAGGTTCGGGTAAGATCCACATGTCCTCATCCACATATAAACATCCATTTTCACTGATGGTTTCGCGAATAGGTATGGATTGCCAATATTCGCAGCTGTCAATGAACCCATTATCATATTCCCACCATGATCCAGGGTATGCCATGAGGTATGGAGAAGGAAAGACGGTATCGTTACTGTGATTTTGGTTAATGATTGGTTCGCATTCCACTTCGGAAGGCACTTTGTCTTTGTTACAAGAAGTAATAAGAGAACTGAATAGGATAAGGGAAATGAAATACTTCATGTCATCATTACGATTTTGAAGAGGAATAGGTTGATGAAATCCCGTTAAGAATGATATCGACTAATCTCTACGTCTAGGTGAATTTTCGTCTCGGAGGTAGCGCACTTCAATCGTTCCGAAAACTTCTCCGTCCAATATTGCTTTTATTTCGAAGTCGTGCGTATAGATCATGTGCCAAGAATCTTTGTTTTGGGTTTCGCAAATTTCCTTCCCGATTTTCGCTAGTGCCATGATGAGGATACCTTGTACTTCCTTTGGATAAAAATGGAAGTGAGGGAAGATTCCCAATAGTTTCCATTCAATACTTTCTACTTTTCCTGCATTCGTTTTGTATTTTATGTTTCTTTCATTTCTGACGGATGAATCGAATTCGACAATCACTTTCGCTAATTTCTCGTGCGAGCAAAACTCCAGCCGAAGTTCTTTTATTTGTTCTGGCTCACGCAGAAATAATAGTCCTCCATTATATGTGTTATGGATTTGCTGTTTACCTTGAGATAAGAACATGCCGCAATCTTCAATCAGCCAGTTTTGCATGCTAGGATTGAGTTTATCACTACATAGATTGAAGAGACGAATGAGCGCAGAGGCTAATTTCTTTGCGTCTCTTACGTGAAAGTCTATTTCTTCAATTTGCTTCATTCGATTAGATCATTTGCCTTGTTGCCTAGAGCTCGTCCATTCAATGAATTGGATAAACTGCTCATTCCAGTATGAAGTTTGTCCGTGATTTGTTTTAGTCTTACTCATCTTTCATTGAGAAGAAAGTGAAGTACCGAGTGTTTTTAGGTGTAGAGATTGTAGTTACTTGGATTTTGCATTGATATGTATCACCACAGGATTTTTCCCATCTAAATCCCTTTTTCCCCTTCCGAAAAGCCCGATTTCTAAATCATTGTTGTTTGAATTTACTTCATCAGGGTGAACATACGTGTACATGCCGTAAAAATGACTTGAAATTGACCAACCAGGAACATTGTTCAGATGTGTTACATTAAAATCTCCTGCTGGGCCACCTGGGAAAACAGGACCATATTCCTTCATCAATTCAATTGCCATTTCCTCAATATTAGGGATCGTATCCGCATTGTCAAAAACAATGTAAGTACCGTTTTCAAATAAGCCCCAATCTTCAAATTGTGGATTTATCGCTCCCCGAACTAATTCAACAAGGTCTTCCTTGATGAGAGAAGTCTTCGGTCGGTTTGGTTCGTCTTCGGATGCATTCTGATGCTTACTTTCCTTAGGAGAGCTTTCACAAGAACCAATTAAGGAGACAAGAATAATAATAGCGAGGAATAATTGGATTACTTGGATGACTGTTTTCATTGGCTTTAGCTGTTTGGTTTATGTTTTCTTGATGTTTATCGAATCTAGTACTTTCATCGAATGGAGGATATGCTCCAATAGCAACAACGCCTATCGGTTGACAATGATCTTTTCAGCATTCATGTTTTCAAGTTTATCATCTAGTACTCTCAAAACATAGGTATCATTGGATATATCTTCGCTAATGGGAATCGTGACTTCTGATCCAGACAGTTTATCTTCAAATATTACTTTTCCTGTTAGGTCCATTAATACGATTCGATAGGTATCATCCTTCGAAAATTTAATCGTGATTTTATCCCTAACTGGATTCGGGAATATCTTATCAATAAGCTGTTCAGAATATGATGAAGATTCTATAAACATTTCGGCTTTGTACGGAGTGACTAACACTGGAAACAGATTGACCTTGATTCCCTTTTCGTTACACAAGGAAAGAACATCCTGTCGTGAATGATCGGTCAAGGAATCCTCGAGTGAAGGAGCGTCGCCGATCACAAGGATCATTTTCTTTGACTCTTTTCGCCAATTGGATTCTGTGATGGTTTTAGCAATTCCGTCATAAACGGACTCTGGGTAATCGCCCCCATCAGATACAACCAAAGAGTTGATATAGTCTCTCGAAATTTGATAATTGCTAGAAATATCTGTTGAAGACCACCAATTTTCACCATCAACATTCTTGTCTCCATAAACAGCGACAGCCAACCTTATGTCCTCTAATTTTTCAACTTGATCGATAATAGAATTCAAATTGATTCGCACGCTATCGATATCATTTTGCATACTACCTGTTTTATCTATGAGAAGAACAATGTCAGAACCGTTTTTACCGTGATTTTTAATGACTTCAAGTATCGTTTGATGAACGGATTCAATGGCTGTTTTATAGTAAAATTCGCCACCTGTTGAGTATCCCAAATGATAGAAGCAGTTCAGAGCAACTTTGTTGAATAACAAAGAATCTAAAGTAGGCGGTACTGTGTCCACAAATACGCTATCCTGAACGGGATTGACATTTTGAGTTACGGAAACATCCGTATTGTCTGTTGTGCATGATACAATAAGTAGTATCAAGAATGTGGTGTAGAGGATACTTTTCATTGTCTTGTTTATTTACGGTTGGTGGTTTATCTTTTGGTTATGCCATCTTAATGATTCTCGAATGTATAGAATTTTAACCACTGTACGTACGCTTCATTTTTCAAAGGATTCGGAATCAACTAATTTCTATCATTTCATTTTGATAAAATTTGACGGTTTGTTCATGCCAAAATTTCAGATTCACAGTTCCCGTTGTCCCAAATAAGATCCATTTACCATTCAGCGAGCTTTTTGTTTCAAAACTCCATTTGTACTCTTTGCCTCCTTTAATAAATGCCTTCAAACGACCATGTTTCGATAATGCATATCCAAAAAGCAGATAAAGTTGACCGATATCTTCGGAATTCTTCTGGAAATGCCAATGCCATTGGTTGAAATAAAGAATGCACTCATCGTTTGACTCAACCACTCGAACATCAAAACCATCTTCGCTGATCTTATCTACCCCTAATACTGTTTCATTGTCAACGTTATAGATGATGTCTGGGTAACTCTCATCGAGTATTTCTATTATTTACTGTATTACTTTCATTCCATTCTAACCAAAACGAGTTCAAGACGTTCAAACGTATCAATTTTGTAGGTTACTTTCGGTTCATCACCAATTTTCAAGCTAATCTTTTTACTACGTTTGGACCAAACGGGTTTTGGATCTGGATACATTTCGGTGTAATGATAGTCACTTGGTTTCACTATTCCCATTCTGTTTTCGGGACGTTGAACTGAGAACAACGTGAGCGCATGATCTTCTCCAAATCGAACATTCCATACATCAAATGAGGAAATAGCAGTGCTGTCATAATAATAACGGTGTCCAGACCTCAAAGCTTGTCTTAAGATTAAGGTATCTTGATTCAAAATGTTGGTCGAATCAAGGTCGAGGTTAGTTAGATACCATGCATTCATTTGTAGGTACTCCTCTGAAAGCTGTTGAGCCTGAGTGGAAAAGGAAAATGAAAGAATGAATACGAGCTGTAGAAGAGAAGGGGCGTGCATGATGATATTATTATATGAATTTTCTCATTCCCATCATATAGCCTAAATGTAAGCCTTCGTGGTAATTATTGAATTCGAAAGCATCCGTTATAGAACTCAAATGGAAGCCTGTCCCTGTCATTCTTTCGCTGTAGGAAATAAACTTACCTTCATAAAAATCCGTTTCTGTTTTTTCAATGAGTGATGATAGCAAATCTTTCAGTTCATCTACTTCATTTTCAGTAATGAGTCGTATGGGTTTTGTCCCTGGTTTGTAAAGTTCAAATAGCTCATTTGATACGTATCCGTCTAAGTTAGAGCCTTTGTAAATTAATGCTTGTTGAGCGACAATAATGTGACCGATGTGCCAAATTAGATTGTTATTAAATCCATCTGGTATGGCATTGAGTTGCTGTAAACTGTATTTTTCAAAGTACTCAGAATAGAGATTTCTGCTCGTTTTCCAGATTTTGAAAATGGCTTCGGTTTTCAGGTTGTTGTTTGTTGGGTGCGTCATTTTTAAGGTGTTTGGGGATGGTTTACAAATTAACACGGGCGCCGTATCAAAGTTACTTTTTTAGCACGAGTGTTGTTCAGTATGCATGATTACCATTTTGAAACCATGCTCAATCCATCTCTTGAAAGTTCAATAGAACTCATTCCTTTCAGACAGAATTTTCGTCTATTCGCGTCGATTCTTTGAAGATTCTCTTCCGAAGTATTTTTATCCCACGTGGTGAAAAATGTCTGACCGAGAACATTCATATTGTACTGTTCATACCAAAGCAGTATATCATTGGGTAGATAATAGCCTTGGAAGATGTACTTAAAATATTCATCATGGTATTTCTCATATCCTGGAGTTCTCAAGTTATGAATGAGTAGGATGCATGCTTTTCTGTACGATTCGTATCCAACATTTTGTTCCGAAGGAAATCCCAATTCTTGAACGAGCTTATGGAATGTTGACCAATTACTACTATCCAAGTCGAATAGATTGGTCGGGAGTTCCTCTTTATTGATTTTGTATTTGCCTTTTACCGAGTGATTTTTTCGAATAATGCGCTGATCAACGTAATAGAGACTATCAATTTGTTTTCGAAAATGTTGATTTACTCTTCCATTAAATTGTTCGATGAAATACTCACAACTGTCTTTTATGGATGAATAGTCGTTCGATTTTCGAAAGTCTTTTGATGCTTTTGTCCGAACGATATGCTTGTTCCCCGAATGGATGATAGCTCTTTTCCCATATTCAACAGCTTTATCAAAACGATCCAGTTTAATGGCCAAGTGATAAGCATCCATGTATTGTTGAGCATGAACGACATCCACCGATTCAAAAGCAGTTTCCAAGGTATGCAGGGCTTGTTCATACTGCCCGAG
>JBFHGY010000124.1:0-7283 GCA_041582905.1 Crocinitomicaceae bacterium
GCATATGTTACCGTGTATGTTCCTGGTGTTGATGCCGAAACATCAATTGTTCCTGTGGAAGCATTAATTGACAAACCAGCAGTACTCGAAAAAGAACCTCCTGCTAATCCTGTAACGGTTGGCGTAGGGTCAACTTCAGCCACACAATAAGAAGCAGCTGAGTAACTGAAAGAAGCATCGTCCAATGCATTTACTGTTAAACTCACGTTTGAGCTACTTGGACAAGCACCTGATGTTGTATATGTTACTGTGTACGTCCCAGGAGTGGATGCTGAAACATCTACTTGCCCCGTTGAGGCGTTGATTGACAATCCAGCCGTACTAGAGAACGTTCCTCCAGCTAAACCTGTAATAGTTGGTGTTGGGTCAGCATCGTTTGTACAGTAAGATGCCGCACTGTAACTGAACGATGGATCGTCTAGTCCATTTACTGTTACACTGGATGTTGAACTGCTTGGACATGTACCTGTAGTTGTATACGTCACCGTGTACGTTCCAGGTGTAGATGCAGAAACATCGATGGTCCCAGTTGATCCGTTGATCGAAAGTCCAGCTGTACTGCTAAATGAACCGCCTGGTACACCTGTTACCGTTGGTGTAGGATCGGGAGCGTTCACACAATATGCCGAAGCGCTGTAAGCAAAAGAAGCATTGTCTAACCCATTCACGGTTACGCTCACATTCGAACTACTTGGACATGCACCTGCTGTAAGATAGGTCACTGTATACGTTCCAGGTGTTGACGCTGAAACATCAATTGTTCCCGTTGAAGTATTAATCGACAATCCAGCCGAACTTGAGAATGACCCTCCAGGCTGTCCTGTAATTGTTGGTGTTGGATCCGGAGCGTTTACACAATACGCTGCGGCACTGTACCCGAATGATGGATCATCCAATGCATTAATTGTCACGCTGACATTTGAGTTGTTCGGACATGGTCCTGCCGTTGTATAGGTAACTGTATATGTTCCAGGTGTAGACGCGGAAACGTCAATTGTTCCAGTTGATGAATTCAACGATAATCCAGCTGTACTAGAGAATGACCCTCCAGTTGTTCCGGTGATCGTTGGTGTAGGATCAGCAACGTTTACACAGTAAGATGAAGCTGAATAACCAAAACTTGCGTCATCCGCTGGATTCACTGTAACCGTAATTGCACCACATGTTCCTGGGGTTACACATCCTCCCTCTCCTCGTATGTAGTATGAAGTAGTCGTAGTTGGAGATACCGTAAAAGTAGTCCCAGCTGTTGTTCCTACAGGAGTTACACCGCAAAAACCAGTATATACATGCCAAGCTGTTGCGTCGTTAAGTGTACCTGTAATATTCAAAGTAGTAGATCCTCCTGCACAAATTGGATTGGCAGAAGCTGTAACGGTAGGAATAGTAGGGTCCGTACAAGGGGCAACACATGTCACACTTGGAGAATACCCAGCAGGTGAAATATCAAAAGCAGTTGTATTGTCAAAGGTCCAGTTTGTTCGATCATTGATTGCAGCTCTAAGAGCTGTTGAAGTTCCCGTTAACGTACCCGTATATTTGGCATTATCGGCTTCTGTAAATGTTGTTACGAAAAGAGAAACACAGTCTACACCATTTGTGAGTCCAGCAGGCAAACCAGATTTTGCTGTTCCCAATGGCCCTGTACTTGGATCATTCCACTGCGTAGTAGAGTTGAAAGAGACGGGAGAGCCATTTCCATCATCACCATTCACCCCAGAAATAAATGTGGGTACTGTTGCAGGTTCAGGAGTAGCAGCATAATAGGCTAATACCTGATCTCCACCAGATAAATTCCAGCTTGAACCACTAACCAAAGAAATCGTACCAGATGTAACGGTAAACACATCGGTTCCTGATTCAGTCACAAATACAACCGTTCCACACGAAACACCTCCTGCGGGCGCCGTCCATTGAGCATGTCCTTCGGTAGTACCAGCCCAGATATTGGAAACATCATCCCAACCTTCTTCCGTAAAATAAATAATCTCACCTGCCGGAATATCCGTTAATGCGATAAACGTAAAACTGTGGTCTTGCCCAGCAACTGGCCCTGCATCCGTATTATACCCGATAAAGGCAATATCACCAGCGACAAGACTTTGAGAATGCGACATAAAGCTTGCCAGCACACTCAGAATTATCAAATAAAATTTAGCTCTCATAATTCATAAATTAAAAATATAGGTTAGTAATCGTTTCGTTACTCTTTTGATATATTAAGAACACAAGTAAGCATTATCCCAGCCCCCTTGTTGTTTATCATCTGATGGATTAATATTGATTTCGTAATTCAATTCTTTTGAAGGTTTCATAACATATTGATTCTCCTCCCATTTCACGTCGCACAACACGTGCTTCGGATTTGTTCTATTCGAGCTAGCTTCCATTTGCAAGTCTCCGCGTGGACCTAGCAGTTCTTGATTCACTTTAAACGCTCCTGTTTCCCAACCGTTTCGGATGAGAAGTCCATTTTCATACCCAAGAACCGAGAAAATACTTGGATTTTTTCCGAACTGAGATCTATAATTTTCTGCAAAATCAATATTCTCAGGTTTATCAGACTCTTCGAACCATGTAACCACCGTTCTGAAGTCATCAAAAATTTCTGGATAGGCATTGAGCACTTTATTATCGACCGAGAATGGCAGCGCAAAAACTGGAGCTTTGTAGACACTCGGATCTTTCTTCAAAAAAGAAGCATGCTCCTCAGCATAGATACCGCTATGAAAGGCAAATACGGCATCAGCTTGCGTGCCGTTTACTACTTCTTTCATAAATTCTTCCTCATTCTCCCTAGGATTCAATGGTGTAATGTAATGCCCTGCAAATTGAGCTTCACCATTTTCATAGAGGGATTCTCCCATAGCTTCAACAAAACCATATCCTACTTCGTAATAACACGAAGAAGATAAGATGTTTTTAAATCCTTTATCGATAAGGTACTTCCCTAACAAGGTTGTCGACTTATACAAGTCCATTGAGTTGCAAAACACACTTGAATAATTGGACAAATCAATTGGTCGGGTTGCTCCTAAATCCGCATAAATGAGCGTTTCTTCTATGCTATTAACAAAATCAAGTACTTCGGTGATACCTTTGTGACCAAGCAGTCCCGTAAGGACATTTACATCCTCTTGGTTCACTAGTTTTTGAATGGTATTGATTACCTCTTTCTGGTCACTTCCCTGACCTATTCCTTCCACAGAAAAGGAACAATCGACATCTGACAATGCCAATTTCAACCCGCTAACAAATTGCTTCGCAAGCAGAGGATACTGATTAGACTGTGGTATTAAAACTCCTACTTTTTTCACTAAAAAAGAAAAATGCGAACGCTACAAAAAGTACCGTTCGCCAATGTATGAATACTCTTAGCTTCTTGAAGGGAAAATACCTTGTAAAGCAATACACACGTTAATCCCTAGGAAAGGGTTTCTTGTTTGTATTGGAATACTTCCTCCCGCTAAGTTTGTTGTTCCAGAGATCGTAACACCTCCCAAGTAATCTCCTGCAGTAGGATCTTCTTGGTAAATCTGAGGCGTTCCACCACCAGTACTTAAGCTGTTCGCTCCATTATCTGATTCGTTTACGCTATTTCCAGCGTCTTCTTTTGTGTATACGTGTACACTCGCAACACCATTTGTCAATGAGTGAGAGTGAGAAGGCATGTTTGCCTGAGTCACATAAACTTGCTCTGTTCCTCCTCTTTCTCCCCAAGAAATAGTAGAAAGTCCTGGACCGTGTCCGATGTGTACAATACTTCTTCCTCGAAGATCTGGCAAACCAAATGTTGTTCTACCGTCACCTCCGAAAGTCGTTCCTAGTAGAGAAAAAAGAGCTGAATTTGATGCAATCGCCAAAAGTTGCCCATCGCATTTCGCCCAACCTCTTGGAGCGAAGTTAAATCCGAATGGCTGAATTTGTCCTAAAAATGGATCCATAGTGAATTATTTTAATATGTTAGATTACTAACTTACAGTTTATAGTTCAGACCCTCGAATAATACCATGACTTTACGATGGAAAAGGGTTAAAATCAGGTATTTCTACCTATCAATCAGCATGAATTTCACTTAACTGGAAGTTTTTTGATACTTTGTTTCCATTAAAAAAGCCGCAAGGAAGCGGCTTTCTTATCATTCATTTCTCACTAATTCATCGAGACTATAATCTCTTTTACTTTCGTGCCTTTGTTGGTTTCTATTTGAACAACGTAACGTCCATTATTCAATGATGAAGCATCCACTGTTCCATACGTAGTATCGACCTCAACAGGCACTACTCTACCTAACATATCAACAACTGTAATCGAATGAATTACTCCATCGAATGTGATATTGAAATGTCCGTCCGTTGTCGGGTTAGGGTACAGTTTCAAGTTATCAATCACCAAGGTATTTATGCTTACCGTGGTTACTTCTGCACAATCTGAAGTATCTGAACAAATACCATCGGTAACGATAACAGCATAGCTACCATTTGCCGTTGCAGTATAGTTCGCATTTGTTGCTCCTACAATCGGTGTCCCTGTATCACAGTTGATCCATTGGTAGGTATCACCAACGATGTCTGAAGTAAGTGTTACACCGTCCAACGTCGCTGTGGTTGTTGCAGTAATGTTTGTCACGATAATCGTTTGATCTTGCGTTACCGTGTTTCCATTTCCATCATCGTACGTCCAAGTAACTACTGTCGATCCTAATGTCGTGATAGGGAATGCAGTTGTTGTAGTTGCAGTAACTGTTCCAGCACAAGCGTCTGTTGCCGTTGGAGCCGTTGGAGTTGCCTCACATACTTCCGTGTAATCGCTCAAAGTAGCAACATCAGGCATTGGAGCTGTAATATCAGACAAAGTAACTGATTGATCTTGCGTTACCGTATTTCCGTTTCCATCATCATAGGTCCAAGTAACTACTGTTGTTCCTTGTGTTGTAATTGGGAAAGTTGTCATTGTTGTTGCCGTGATCGCTCCTGTACAATCATCCGTTGCCGTTGGAGGAGTCAATGTAACTTCACACTCATCCGACACAGGAGTCAGCGTTGCTACATCTGGGGTAGGAGCCGCAGTATCAGAAATAATGACATTTTGTACTTGTGTAGACAGGTTTCCATTTCCGTCTTCATACGTCCATGTAACTACAGTTGTTCCAACCGACGAAATCGGGTAAACGGCATCGTTTGTTATTGTAATAATACCTCCACAGTTATCTGTAGCCAATGGTTGAATCGCTATTGTATCAATCTGACAATAACCGTTGATATCTGGCAACGAAGAAGCGTCTGGAACTGGCGCTAATGTGTCAAGCACAGTTACTGTTGACGTACATGTGGCATTGTTTCCTTCTGGGTCTGTCACTGTCAATGTCACCGTTTGACTTCCAACATCTGCACATGAGAATGCGTTTGGAGAAACACCCATCGTCACAGCTCCACAGTTGTCTGTTGAACCAAAATCAACATCTCCTGCGGTAACATCGGCCACACCGAAAGCATCTATGTACACCGTTGCGGGTTGACAAATAGCTGTTGGTGGTGTTGGATCATCGGATGTTAATGGATTACAATCATTATCTATACCGTCACATGTAATCTCGGTGGCCCCAGGATACACACTCGGGTCTGTATCATCACAGTCACCTTGACAGTAGGTAAATCCATCTAAATCGGCGTCAACGGGTGAGCTCATTGTGATCGTGACGGAGTACGCAACTATACATAGAGGATCACCTGATCCAGTATCCCCGGCTCGTAAGGTCCACGTTCCGAAGGGATCAGTTCCGTTATAATTATCCAAGTTACCATTATTCGGTCTAAACGTACCAGAAACAGGATTTGTCCCTCCAATCACGGTAGCTGCCGCTTGATCAAGTGTTGTTGTGACGGAAGAAATCGTTGCTGTTCCAGTGTATGATCCAGGCAACACGAGAATTTCGTTTCCTGCAGGACCGTCTATTCTAAAATTCGTTTCACTGTGAAAAGAGTTTCCTGTTCCTGGAGCAGTACAAGTACCGTCCGTTTTTGCCCATGTGATACTGACATTCACATCTGCAACTTGACAAACTCCAGCTGTAAAATCAGAAGTTGAGAAGGTTACTCCTGGCAGGTTGGTACAATAAGATCCACATCCATCCACAGACACGGATGAGGGTGCAGAATACGTCTTTGTTACTGTTAACTGAGCTAAGCTTACTGTACTCAACAAAAGAAAAGCTAAGAGGGATAGCGACGCGCTCACCCGAGCACGCAACTTCGATGGGGTAGAAATTTTCATAATTAGGGTATCGTAGTTTAAACAAATATAAAATAAATCTTGATTAACTGGTTTCTAGATATTTATTAAAATTTCAACAAAAAAGGTCGCCATAGATATGGCGACCTTTCTAATTTTTTATTCTGATTAAATTAACGTACGATTACGACTTCAGAGAGCGCATACCCTTTGTCGGTTTTCACGCTAATCATGTATCGTCCATCTGCTAATATAGAACCATCCACTTCACCCGTTTCTAAATCCACTGGTAAGTTTACTTCTCTACCTAGCATATCCATCACTTGGATTGACTCAATCACTCCATCATATCCAACTGTGAAGTTGTTTTGAGATGGATTCGGATATACCGTTACGCGAACCACAGAAAGTTCATCGATTCCGATTGTACTCACTGTAACACATGCCGATGTATCAATACACGATCCTTCTGTGATGATCACCGCATAGCTTCCATTAGCAGCAGGCGTGAAGCTTTGATCTACTGCTCCAGGGATATTCACATTGTCATTACAATCATACCATTGGTAAATAGCCGATGGGTTGTTCGCTGTAATGGTTGTTCCATCCGAACTCAATGACGTTGAGACATCAACTCCTGTAATAATAAAGTCTTGAACTTGTGATGTGATGTTTCCATTTCCATCTGCGTACTCCCAAACTACAGTTGTTGTACCAATTGTTGTAATCGGGAATGCGGTCGTTGTTGTTCCTATCACAGTTCCAACACAGTTGTCTGTCGCCGTTGGTGCCGTAGGCATGTCAATTGAACAAAGACCTGTTACATCCGCAAGCATTGTAGAATCAGCAACTGGACCTGCTACATCTGAAATCACCACATTCTGCGTTTGTATTGATGCATTTCCGTTTCCATCGTCATACGTCCAAGTCACTACTGTTGTTCCTTGAGTTGAGATTGGCAAGGTTGCATCATTTGTTACCGTCACCACTCCGCTACAGTTGTCTGTCGCTGTTGGCGCTGTTAACGATGTCACTTCACATTCTGCTGTTAC
>JBFHGY010000125.1:0-7281 GCA_041582905.1 Crocinitomicaceae bacterium
CGTTCGCTCTTTCGAAGCATTGCTTCTCAGGTTCGATTCCGAGTATCACCACAGAAATAAAACCTTCATTAGTAAATCTAGTGAGGGTTTCTTTTTTTAGTCTAATTTGTTGATGGAGGCTATTGTAAGAATCCTTTCTTGCAATAGTACTCTTAAAACAGTTACAGCTTAGTTTTTAGCAAAGTAGTTTTTTAGAATCAAGTTAGAAATGACAAATCGTTAAAAGTGAGTCGGGTAGATTAGTTTTTCGGTTTTAATAGATTGTTTTAGAGTTGTATAAAAATGAATTGACTCGTTAAAACAGCACCTTTTTTGTCATTTTCGTTTTCTATTTTCGTCGAGTATTCAGTGCGTAACCATTATTCAGTAGTATGAATTGTTTTCCGCTAACTCCGTCTTCCAGGATGGTTTTATGTTTTGCATCTGAGGCTTTATTAAATAGTAACTGGCCCAATGAACGTCAGGGGCGACAATCGATTTCCTGTATTCGAAACCATGATCCTCCTCGTAAAAAAGTATCCAATACTACCACCATTTCACATGTAATAAACAAAGGATGCTTTTCTCATTAATGAGATTCTCACGTATCCTAACAAAATCAAAACAATATGAAATTCAACATACAAAAGTACCTACTTATTTTTCTAACCATTATAGCATTGGATTCTTTTGCTCAGGTTCAAGTGACCCTAGAAAACATGACGATAAATGGAAATTTTATCGATAACTGCGGAACCATTGATCTGGGCACGGCTTCTACTGTTACGATCAATTTTGGAATAGAACTGAAGAAACCATACAATCAAGCGATTGGTGATGGTAACTTATATGTTTACACGAAGAAAACATCTACTGATTATCAAGTTGAACGTTTCTGGCAGATTATTCCAAGCACTGTCTGGTCGGGAACGCAACCAGACGAGTTTTTCTATTCGTCGGCTCAAGTGACATTTTCCACACAAGACTTTAATACTTCGGGTGGCGTGCTTTATGTGGAGTATCGATCATCGAGTAACGTAGCTTATACCTCATGTGAATACCCGATTGAGAAGGATGAACTGCCATCGTTTAGCCTGTCGCCGACAAGTACATCTGTTTCATGTCAAAGTACTTCTGCAAAAACATTTACGGTTACTCCAGCGAATATCCCGAGCGGAGCGACTGTGTCGTATCAGTGGAGTATTGGGAGCGGATGGTTGTACAATGGTAGCCCTGCTTCAAACTTTACTACTTCTTCACCATCTATTCAGTTAGTGCCGACTCAATATCCGCCAGACAACGTGCAGGTGACACCAGTATTAAATGGAACGAGTTACCCTCAACGAACATGCACTGTAAGTCTTAGCAATTTTAACCCGTCGTACCAGATTTCAGGGTTGAGTAACGTGTGCGATGAAGAATCCTATGTAGTTAACAATCTTTCCTCTTTTGTTTCCATTCAATCGGTATCAAGTTCGAATACTAATGTCGCTACGGCTGAGTTGAACACGGATGGGAGCATTACTGTGACGAAAATTTCAGATGGAAATATCACACTGTCGGTTGTACTTCAGAATACTTGTTCGCAGACAGCTACGCTTACCAAAGCGATTCAGGTAGGAATTCCTGCGTCAGCAATAAATGCATCGATAACAGGTAACTCTTCCGTTTGTGATGGACAATCATATACGTATACACTGAATGGTGCCAGTCATCCTTGTATTAATTCAATCGTATGGAGTGTTTCTCCCAATTTGACGATCATTTCGCAAAGTGCTACGAGTATCACAGTGAGCAAAAGTCCATTCAGCACGCAGTACGCTGGAAATATTAGCGCAAGTATTCCGGGAACCACAATTGAAATTTCGAAAGGAGTGTGGGTTGGTACACCAAGTGCAGCAGGTCTTGCGATTCAAAAATTGACTGCTCCAGATATGAAAGTGGGAGTTTGGTCACAATTAAAAGCGTCTTATATTCCAATTATGTACGTTTCGAACGGTCCATTGAATGTAACGTACGATTGGCAAATTCCGAGCAGTGCGATCATAAATCATACGGATTCGGCATATAAAAACGTGAAGCCAAATAGTTCAGGACCGCTCACAATTGGCGTTCGTGTTCACTGCGAATGTGGATACGGAGACTGGAGATACAGAACGTTTGACGTAACGGGTTCTGGTTCAGGAACAGGACCAATTGATTTAATTCCCGCAGATTAACTAGTATCCTGATTTCGATCAACTTTCGTAATCAAATAGAAAAGAGGTTGCCTATCACGGGCAGCCTCTTTTGTTACCGTCATTTAGCACACGTAAATCAATGCACTCCTCCCATTTTCTTTCTCACCAAAGGTGAAATCAGAATGGCTAGTATTCCGATGCAGAGTGTCACCAATCCAATTCCCGTGAAAACGGAAACATACGAGTACAGCTGAATATGTGCTGAGCCACTGTTTGCGATGGACGCGTAATCCATTCCAGTAATGGCTGGGGTGATGTCTTTGAAGATTCCTTGAGTGAAAATGCTTTCCTCACCTTCTGGAAGTGTCGTCAATTGAGCAATTTTGCCAGCGAAAAAGTGTCCGTAGAAGGAGGCAAGAAACCAAATTCCCATCAAAAAGGAAACAAACTTCTTCGGTGATAGTTCCGTTACTTTCGATAGACCAATGGGAGACAAGAAAAGCTCCCCGATGGTGTAAACGAAGACACCAACAACTAAGAAGAACATAGGAACCTGTGCTTCAGCGTTCATACTATTTCCAGATGATCCGAAAATTAGAAAGCCTGCTCCTACAAGTGCCAATCCAAAGCCCATTTTGAGTGGAGAATTGGGGTTTGCTTTGATCTTTGATAAATACGTCCAGAGCCATGTAAATGGGATGGCAAGTAACACAATGAAGGCAGAATTTAAACTGTTGGATTGTGATGAATTGATCCATTTTAAGTCGACGTTTCTCTCTGCGAAAAGGGTTAGGGACGATCCAGCTTGCTCGAATACCATAAAAAAGAGACAGGCGAGCGAGGTGAAATAAACAAGTACCATCAACTGGCCTCGTTCGGTTTTAGTGGAACGCTTGTAAATAAAAATCAAAGCAAAAAGGATCACAAAGCTTACAAGCCAAATCAGGTAGTGTTCGAATTCGTTGAATTTGACAATTAATGCCATGATGGGAACTATGGCAAGCGCGCCAAGAACGATTAGCGCTTGTATGGTGAATGGTCCAATCTTTTTTGAAATTACTTCAGGTTGCACGACTTTTCCGTGTTCACCAAATACTCCATTTTTGGATGCATATCGGAATACAACTAAACCCAAAAGCATTCCAATTCCAGCAAGTCCGAATCCGTAATGCCATCCGTAAGTCATTCCAAGCCATCCGCAGAGCAGGGGAGCGATCCAGCCCCCGATGTTTACACCCATATAGAATATCATAAATCCTGAATCACGACGATTGTCTCCTTTGTCGTAGAGACTTCCAACGAGCGAGGAAATGTTGGGTTTGAAGAACCCGTTTCCTACGATGAGTAATGCCAATGCCGTGTAGAAGGTAATTGGATGCTCAATGGCGAGTACGAAATGTCCGAGCGCCATCAGTATTCCTCCCAAAACAATGGATTTCTTGTAACCGATTAATTTATCGGCAATCAACCCTCCGATTAATGGTGTGACGTAGACGAGCGATCCATAAGCAGCAAAGATTCCAAAGGAAAGGTCGTCGCTAAAAAGTAAATGATCGGTCATGTAGAGCATGAGAAGGGCTCGCATTCCATAAAAGGAAAACCGTTCCCAAAGTTCAGCGAAGAACAAATAGAACAGCCCTTTTGGATGTCCGAATAAGGTTTGTTGTGTGTGATGTGATTCCATGCGTGTTTCAGTTTTGATTGCTAACTGATGCAAGGAATGAATTGCCTTCACGAATGGAAAAGGCTGTGAGAAACTTTCATCAAAAATCAGGATTTGTGACTATTTGTAACTGATGTAAGTCTTTTGATATTAGGTAGTTAGTTGTTTTTCGGCTACAAACTGTCGGTATTGCTGATTATCAACATTGTGTACAAATTCATTGAGTAGGGCAGGGTCAATTTCAATGAATTCAGGGATGAATCGAAGGCGATATTTTGCCTGACCGATAAACGTGAAAAGATCATTTCGGTTGAGTTTGTCGTCTCCCTCAAGGTGGAGGATTTCATTCAAATTGTCGATGATACGCGTTAAATACGTTTGGCTCAGAATTTCTCCTCCTGATGATACTTCGATGCACATGTCTTTTTCCTGAGCACATTTTCGTCGAATGGCAAATTTCAATAGGTTGTTGAACTGCGTAGTTTTGCTCCCAAATTCGACCGTTTGGTTGTCAATACCTTTGGATGGAATGGACAGAATCAGTTGGTTCCAATCCGTGAAATGAATTTTCATCGTTGTTGCACTCGGAGTCTGTGCGAGTTCGATCACCCAGCTCGTTCCAAGCACGAGGAAAATGGAGATTAATCCTGTTTTTGCCACAATTTTGATGAGGTCATTGTAGAAACTGAGCGATTCAAAATGCACGGCTTGTGGCAATTGTGATGCGAAAATTAACACAATAGCGATGACCGAAATAAATGCGACAAGTGTCATTTTTCGGTGGGCAAAGGTTCGGAACAAAGAAACGCCGAGGAACCAAGAGAGTAGCAAGGAAAGAACGAGATCCGGTATGACGCTGTATCGAACACCGAAGGTTTGCGTAGTGTCGTTGAAGATGATCGCGAGTACGAATGAAATAATGGATAAACCAATGAGCAGAAAAATGATCTTTTTCGCATTGCGTTCATTATTGTATAGGTATGATGGGGCGTGATCAAAATAGAAAATGGCGAGAATCAGGAAGAAACTGTTGAGGATGGAAAAGATATTCTGACTAATCAAAAGCGTCCACTCGCT
Source organism: Crocinitomicaceae bacterium (assembly GCA_041582905.1). Classification (GTDB taxonomy): domain Bacteria; phylum Bacteroidota; class Bacteroidia; order Flavobacteriales_D; family Crocinitomicaceae; genus UBA4466. The sequence goes on from JBFHGY010000125.1 coordinate 4,900, forward strand.
ATTCGAAATGCGAAGCGAAAGAAAACTCACCGCAGCAGATGCACACCACACGAAAAGTGAAAGGCTCAGATAAATTAATCCTTTGTCTACACGCTTGATCGAAATTTCATGCGAGAGCTGATGTTTGAAATACCGTTGCACAGCCGACCAGATCGCAAGCAGGAGTATGGCTCCAATCAGTGAAATGAGCATTTCAGAAAGAAGGTAAAAATCGTGTTGTGGCTGGATCATCGTGCGCAATTCAATTTCCTAAAGTGAAGGCTTAACGTTTCCGTCCTACGAAGCGAACTACAGATCCGATGCCGTTGTGATACAATCCTTCATTCAATTCTACTTCTGTTTCTTCGAGTAGTTCAATTTCATAGTTAGGGAAGTCGTGCTTAATGTCTTCCAAAGAGAACAAGCCTTCGATATTTGCAGGGCCGCCAATTTTAGGATTTCGTTCGCGGTATTCGAGGTGTTTCTTGCTAAAGGCTTCAAAAAGAATCGTTCCGCCTGATTTCAATTTTTGGTTAAGAATCTGGTGATATTCGGAACGAATAGGAGCTGGAAAATGTGCATAAATCAAGGCAATGGCGTCAAATTGGTCTTCGGGGATGTCCAATTCGGGCAAATACCCTAAGTGATAATCAATTGAAACATTGTTTTGTTCAGCGAGATGAAGCGCTTTTTTCTGTCCTTCAGTGCTGATGTCAAATGCTTCTACATTCCAACCGAGTTGCGCTGCATAAACTGCATTTCGTCCTTCGCCTTCCGCTCCAAATAAGATGTGTCCTTCTTGGAGTTGTTTGATTTGATGTTTGAAAAAATCATTCGGCTCTACTCCGTACGCGTAGGCTTTGTCTTGATAGCGATCATCCCATCGTTTTTTCCATTCTTCCGTCATATCACTCTGTTTATGCCTTGAAGGTAATCATTTCGGGAGGACTTTAGGAGTTTCGTTTGCCCCGATGCCTTATTCATAAAAAGTGTACGCTACGTAACTGACTGTCACATAATCGTCGGATTTCGTCACGATCTTCGATGGAAAAAAGTAAGCGTTTTCTTCAAGTTTGAAACTTTGGTAGTGATATTCGATTGTTCGAATAGATTTGCCGTCAATGATGATTTCTTCTTTGGATAGATGCCCGTTTTCATAGGTTTTGCGCGTGTCAGAGGTCGTAATGGTAATCGGGAAGGAAGAGGTGTCGATCATGTCGAGCGTTATAAAAGGAAGATATCCAGCCATTTGCATCTCTAAATGGTATTCTGAAGGAATGTCAACATCGGCTTCTGTTTTTGGATAAAACGTCTCAATGCGTTGGATACGCTTCTTTTTCCAGAAGTAACGTTCTTCCACGAAGTTGTAGTAAGCGGAATCGTCTGGATTCAAATACAAGTGGGTATTGCCAAAGCTGAATCTTCCGACGGGAACTGTATTTGTTAAGATTGGACCTCCTATTGCTTGTCGCGGATAGAAATCAAAATATTCTTGTCTGAAATTCCACCGAAGCGAGGTTAATACGGAAAGGGAGTCGTAGGTAAACAGATAGTCGATATACGAACTTAAAGTGTCTCCATTTAGACTGTCTTGGTAGATGGTGACTTGTTTGATTTCTTTGATCTTCAATCGCTGGAGTCGTGCGTCCGTCGGAGAAAAGTTGATATCAAACGGGAATTGTAAAGTGGTACCTTGAGCGTGTACAGATGTACTGCTTATGACGAAGAAAAGAAGAGAGCAGAATAGTTTCATAGGATTACATACAATTGGTAATTGAATTGGTTCATGAGTCGCTCCAGTATAATCCAGTTGGGGTCAATGTTCTTCAAAGAGAGTTTCTACCGTAATATCATTCGTTACCAATCCAATGGCGTGTTTTCCCTTGATGCCCCACGTGGTGATCATGGTGGTGTATAATCCTTTTTTAGTGCCTGTTGCTACGCGGAATTGCGTTTCCTTATTGCGTAGTTTGTTGGCGTAATCACTGGTAACTTCGAAAGTGTCACTGTAAAATTTGAGTTCGCATAAGTTTACGACGCCGTCATTTCGATCGATTACTAAGTCAATTTGAGCTTTGTTGTTGCTCCAGCTGTAGTTGGTGGATTCGATTTGATCACATCTGAGTGCCTTTTTGATGGTTTCAATGTGCTTCAAACAAATGGTTTCAAATGCATAGCCGCACCAAGAGGTGTAGGCAGGTTTTTGAAATAGTTGACTCCATTTTGTGCCTTTGGAGTTGGCCATAAACTGTAAGTGAAAATCACAGAATTCGTCATAAATTCGATAGAGTTTTGTCTTGCGATTATCGGCGTAGGCATCATACTTGAGTACGAATCCGGAAAGCATTAATTCATTGAGTGATTTTGTGAAACTCCCGCCAGAAGATATGTTCAGCGCTTCGA
>JBFHGY010000126.1:0-7260 GCA_041582905.1 Crocinitomicaceae bacterium
CAAATTCATGTGTATAGCGACGGTAGTTCTCAAAAAATCTTTAAACAGTAGTTTTTAAAACTTCACAATAAGTTGTGATCACCTCCTATTCTTCCAAACATCCAGTAAGTACTCTTGCTCGGCTTGTCCCTTCGTTGATCTAAATTGCGTTTCTACTTCTAATTCTAGGCAATCCATTAATGTGGAGTAGCCAGAATAGGAAATGATTTTCTTTGCATTGCGAATGAGCTCGTCCTTTTCCTTCCAGCTTCCTTTGCATTGATTCGGAAAGTTTTCAGACGTCGCATGAATAATATGAAGATCCGAAGGAATTGAAGGATCAGACATCACTTCTTTTATCAACTGAAGTGCATACAACTCCGGTCCGCTTGCGACAAGAACAGCTTCTATAGACTTGGTTTCCTTTTTCGGATAAAGAGAAAATCGTGAATAATGACCGATGTAGCCGCCATTTTCGGGACAATTTTGACTTAGCTTCCCTGCCAACGAAGAATGCTCGTCATCCATCACCCACACGTACGTAAAACGCTTCATTAATTTTTGATGCAAAGCATTCACTCCCCTTTCGTACCATTTAACGGGCAGGTTTATTTGATGCGTGAGGAAAATCGATGGAACTTCCTCGGCACAAAAACCATATCGATGGTCTGAAATGACCAAGTCAATGGCGTAAGAATTTACGATCTCGGCTAGCTCTTCCCTTTCCCTTGCTAATCGCTTCCGTAATGCATTCGAACGCTTGAGTAAATCCCAACCGAAATGTCCCTTGCCCCCGAATTGAAATGGATAACCTTCGTGATGGACAAATTGTACTTCTTCGAAGTATTCCTCAAAAACATGCTTCTGTGCCTCATCGCATGCGATAACGATCTCATTGTTCTGATTGATTAACTCATGAATTAAACCAATACAACGTGAAACGTGTCCCATTCCCCAGTTTAACGGAGAAATGAGCACGCGCATATTACACACATCCTTCGGCCAAATCATTCAGCTAAAGATATCAATTTCATCGCAGTCGAGCGCTCACCACACCTCTCTTCCAATCATCTTTCAAATGATCCACCAATCAAAAAGTCATTGCCAATCCCAACTTTGATAGTATCTTTATCGTCTAACAAACAGAAACACACAAACTATGTTCGATAATAACGAATTCAAAAAATACGCAACGAAGCACATGGGCATCAATAGCATGCACATGGAAAATTATATTCAATCGTCTCTTACACCTTATATTATTGAGGAGCGTCAATTGAATATGTCTCAAATGGACGTTTTTTCGCGTTTGATGATGGACCGAATTATTTTCTTGGGAACAGGAATTAACGATCAGGTAGCCAATATTATCAATGCGCAATTGTTGTTCCTTGAGTCAGTTGATCCAAAGAAGGACATTCAAATTTACTTGAACTCTCCAGGAGGATCAGTATACGCTGGACTTGGAATTTATGATACCATGCAATACATCAATCCAGATGTAGCTACGATTTGTACAGGAATGGCCGCATCGATGGGAGCTGTTTTATTGTGTGCAGGTGCTGACGGAAAACGTTCTGCCTTGAAACACTCACGTGTGATGATTCACCAACCATTGGGAGGTGCACAAGGACAAGCATCAGATATCGAAATTACAGCGCGCGAAATTCAGAAATTGAAGAAAGAATTGTATGATATCATTGCTACGCATTCGAAGCAAGATTACGATAAAGTTTGGAACGATTCGGACCGTGATTACTGGATGACGGCAGCAGAAGCAAAAGAATATGGAATGGTTGACGAAGTATTGCTTCGCAATCCACACCAAAAATAAATAGCGAAATAGAGAGTTCCTCATCGAGCCGTTTCAAGGATTGGTGAGGACTTTTGTCAAAAAATACTATGGCGAAGAAAGATACAAATTGTTCATTTTGTGGTCGATCGAGAGACGAAGTAGGAATGCTCATAGCAGGTGTTTCCGGACATATCTGTGAGAGCTGTGTAACGCAGGCCCATACTATTGTGAAGGAGGAAAACGTTGTTTCCGAAAGCACGAGCGAACAAATTGTCAATGTGATGAAGCCCCTTGAGATCAAGGAGAAGCTGGACGAATACGTGATTGGTCAGGATGATGCGAAAAAAGTATTGTCTGTAGCCGTTTACAATCACTACAAGCGTTTGAACCAGCCGGCGACGAAGGAAGACGAGATCGAAATTGAAAAGTCGAATGTTGTATTGGTAGGACGCACAGGAACAGGAAAAACCTTACTAGCGAAAACCATTGCAAAAATGTTGAACGTTCCATTCTGTATTGCAGATGCGACAGTTTTAACAGAAGCAGGATATGTAGGTGAAGATGTGGAAAGCATTCTTTCGCGCTTACTTCAGGCGGCAGATTACGACGTTAATTCAGCTCAGCGTGGAATTGTGTTTGTTGATGAGATTGATAAAATTGCACGTAAAAGCGACAATCCATCCATCACACGTGACGTTTCTGGAGAGGGTGTTCAGCAAGCATTGTTGAAACTTTTGGAAGGAGCAACGGTGAATGTTCCGCCTCAGGGAGGACGTAAGCATCCTGAGCAAAAAATGATTCAGATTGATACGAAGAATATTCTGTTCATTTGTGGAGGAGCATTCGACGGAATCGAGAAGATTATTGCGAATCGTGTGAACCGTCAAACGATTGGTTTCGCATCTGCGGATGAAGCAGCTCAAGTTGACAAGGAATCACTATTGAAATACGTGAATCCAACCGATATCAAATCATTCGGATTGATTCCTGAGTTGATTGGTCGTTTCCCTGTTTTGACGTACTTGGAACCATTAAGCGCAGAAAGCTTAAAGTTGATTCTAACAGAACCGAAAAACGCGTTGGTTAAACAATACATTCGCTTGTTTGAATTGGACGAAATCGATTTGAAATTTGATAGTGATGTACTCGATTTTATCGTAGAGAAAGCCATCGAATTTAAGTTAGGAGCACGTGGGCTTCGTTCGATCTGTGAAGCCATTCTCAATGATGCGATGTTCGATTTACCATCCAAAAATGAGAAAGAATTCCGTGTAACGGCCGATTATGCCAAAGCGCAATTCTCAAAATCAAAAATGGCGAAGTTACGAGTAGCTTAACTTCAAAAAATAATCAATGGAAAACCTCGACTCACGAATGAGTCGAGGTTTTTTTTGGTTTAGTTGACCTGGCTAGGTTCAACTTCTTGCTTCTTGATGCGCAGATCACGTAATCTTCGAGCACCAAGAATGACTACCACTCGGGCAGTCGGAATGCGGTTTTTGTGAACGGTACGTTCGTCCAGTTCAATGCTGATGCCGACACTGGAATACCTTCCCGCTTTTACATCTCTCAAGATTTTGTTCTTCCGTAGTTCACGATAAAACTGATCTACCAACTCTTCTTCTGTGAAACACTCCAACGGAATCGGGTCAGGTAGCTCTTCCTTCTCCTCTTTAGTCAATCCACGAGGCTTCTTGCCCTTATACAGATCCAATTGACTAATCCCAACTTTCTTATCGCAATAATATCTTCGCTTATGATTATCCACTAACCGAATACGAAATGAAACCTCCTTCGTATAGTTAAAACTTGAAGTCGATTGATTGAACGCTCGATCGATATGCTTTGTCAGTTTTCTCCATTTCTTAGCATCTGTATATTGTGATCCTCTCCAAGCTGCCGTAGATAAATCAGAAAGCTGCATAAGGTTTTGACTCATCATTAACTGATCGGGGCGAGATTTTGCAACCTTTTCTATTTTGGAGAGGAACAAGCCTTCCAATTCACCCATTCCATTTGCTAGGAAATCGTAGGGTTGCTCATCTGGTTTTACCGATTCAATTTCAATTAAACTATCCCTAGCTTGAATCACGATTTTTGCTGAATCATTGAATACGCGCGTTTGTGTCATCCCAAGATGACTAACACACAGTACAACTATCAAACTGATGATTCGCATTTATTTCTCCATAATTTTTTCTCTGATTTCTCCTGGAGACAAATCGGTGATTGTCAAGCGTTCTAGCGTTGCTCTTTCCGCGCCCGAGGATAACTTTTTCCAATCTCTTACAATTGCCAATTCTGATTCATTTATTTGAAAAATCACATACGACTTACCCATTTTCGGTCGTTTCACTCCAGCCGATGACACAGCCATATATCCTCCACTTTGAGGATAAATAGCACGAACAAACGGTGGAACATTTACCTCCACTCCATTTTGATCGAAGGCGATAGCATCCATGCGAAATTCATTCATCGGAAGTTGAATCGGACGATCACAATTGATCAAACCAAAAGATAAAATCCGGGCAGTCCCCGTCAAAATGCGATTCCCTGTTCTTGGAGGTAAACCATCCAATCCAAATCGCAACAATTCCGCATTTATTGGCGCTTGTTTCGGAGCCTTAAGCAAATACGTCGCTTCCCTTTCGCGCATTATCTCAGCTTGCTTCTTCACCACCGTTGCTTCGTATTTATCAATATTCTTTTGATCTTTCTTAGCCAATTTGACATTCTTCTGATAGCGAGCAAAATTTCGTTTCTCTTTGTACTGAACCTTTCTCAACGAGCCATTATAGCTGTGCAAAACAGGTAAGGAAACAAGCTCACCTTTAAATGTAAACTCTAAGCGGTAATTGTCTCGCGCCAAGTCGGGCGTAATTTTCAAATCCTTAATGAATCGCGGAGCTGTATTGGATGGTCTTCTGAAAACACCTCTATACCAATACTTACGCACTTTTCTTTGCTGCAATTTCATCGAACTTAACTGAGACAATAACTCCTCATCTACAATCGTATCGATTTTCCAATATTGTCGTGCCACCCATCGCTGATCAGGATTTGCTGTACGCATCATTTGGTTGTACTCTTTTGTACGTTTCACACGCTTCTTGGTACCAAGAGTCCGAAAATGAACCGTGTACGGATCTTTACGACTCTTTTGGAATTCGAACAAGGTTGCAATGGGAAGAACATAAAAATTCGTAATGGATTTATCTGAAATCTCATTCAAAGAATCCATCAACTCGCGCTTTCGATCCATCCAGCCATCTTGCACAGGAGGATTCGGCAGCACCTCCCAATTCGCGATTGAATCATTATAGAAATATAGGTCACTATTTTCAGCTGGCATCAAATCATTTATCTCTACATCAATAGGGTTCTCAGGATTCGGCTTCAACTCATTTCCTGCCTCATCATAGGCTCGAAAGTCAAACATTCCTGAAGAAGAAAACACAACATCTTCTTCTCCAGTTCGATACGTCATTGGTGTTCCTGACAGCGCATTTAAAGTTGGATCCATGTACTCCTTCACTTCTACTCTTACATCACCAGTGTACAATTGTCCCGACTGTGTTAAAAAGGCTTCACTGGGAATATCAAATGAAGAAAAATCCATTGTGACACGTGCTGCTCTCGACCCCGAAACGGAAACTATTTTTGGCTGAACTCTAACAAACGGTTCCACCTTGTTTGCCCTCATAGGTTCACTAATTGCATAATCACAACGTGTTTCTTTGGGAGCTGAATTCTCCGATTTTGAAATTTTGGAATTTCCGATGTACCCTTCTGTGCGAATATCCGTTCGAGTCGCCATGATCTGAATTGATGGTTTGATCTCTCTTAATTCCATTTTATCCTCGATCACGGCATCGGAAAACTTGATTCTGTCCACCGCTGTTATTTCATTGAGTAATCGAGGAGCTTCCATCTTTCGAAACTCAACTTCTTCGAGCGTTTCCATTCTATTTACCCAAGCTACAAAACGCTTTGGATTCGTGATTTCCACCTCTTCAAACACAATCGATTCAATGGAATCATTCTTCGTTATTTGAAAGTTGGGATCTGTTAGCTTTCCCCCTTTTATAACCAACTTCTTAATTCCAATATCGGCCAATTCTGAAGGAAGTGATCGTTTACCCTCTTGATCAGGAGACAAAATAAGCTCCTTTAGATCTTCTTTAAATCGAATGGCTCCCCCTATATCTGAAGCTTTCAATTTTGGATTATTAGACACATCCAAATAGGATATCTTCCACGAATCAGTGAGGAAAAACACATCGGATAGTTGATTTCCACTTACATCGAGGTACGAAAGCTGGTTTATTGAACTCGGTATGAACTGTATCGAATTGTTGGAAATATCTAATGCTTCCAATCTTTTCAAATTGGACAGCTCTTTGGACACATAGAGAATCGCACATTGACTCAAATCTAGCTTCTCTAAGTTCAGCATAGAAGAAGCCATTCCTTCAAGCGAAAGGGCGTCAAATCCAGGATTGTTTGAGAGGTTCAATTCCTTTAATTGCTTCAAATCCAACGACGAGAAATCGATCTGATCAATCGTATTTTGACTGAGATCTAAGGTCTTCAAATTAATAAATTGATTGATCTCTTCGGGCAAGACTGAACGTCCTTGAGCACTTAAATTCAAATAGCTTACTCGCTCCGGCTCAACCAAAGCGTCTTCCATATTCGTGCAATAACTACACGCAGAAGGTTCATCGGACTGTGAAAAAACAGGAAATCCAAGTGAAATTGTAAAAAGTAAAAGTAGCTTGGCCATAAGTATCGTTTTCTTCAAGATGTCTTGAAGTATAAAAGGTAAACACCTAAAACGAAAAAAAACGTAAAATGGTATTCTCTATCCTCAAGAAATCATCTATTGAATACAATAATCATTCCGCGAAAAGTTACAGTTCTTTCACAGAATAATTGAGGCGATACTTATTACAGAATGGTTCTATCTGATCAGTTGATCTTGAATTTACAGTACTTAATCACCGAGCCACGAGCCGTGAATAACTTCTCGTAATGTGTTTTGATATGGAAAATCTCGCGTGTCGTCGGATCAATATTCTCAGGAAGTTCTCCGTACAAGTCCCACGTCAATTCGAGTAATTCGTAGGGTTGTGTTTTGATCTGCTCTTCGGTGTATTCAAAAAGGAGGTCGCTGTCCGTTTTCATGTGAACAATTCCTCCCGGCTTGAGCAACTTTCGGTAGCGCTCAATAAATAAAGGAGAACTCAAACGTTTACGTGGCTTCTTCGGCTGAGGATCCGAAAAAGTCAACCATATTTCATCTACCTCTCCTTCTGAGAAATAATCTGTAATGAAATCAATGCGTGTGCGAAGGAAGGCTACATTCTTCATGTTATCGTTCAGTGCCTCCTCTGCTCCAATGAACATGCGCGCCCCCTTGATATCTACACCAATAAAATTACGGTTCGGATAATGCTTGGCCAATCCAACGCTGTACTATC
>JBFHGY010000127.1:0-7237 GCA_041582905.1 Crocinitomicaceae bacterium
TTTCCTTTTCAACGATTCATTGACGTATGCCTACGATCAAATCGAAATGAATAAAACGGAGCTTGAACTTGCGTTGGATAATAATTACGAATCAGCACTTGATGGAACTTCAGCAGGTCGTTACAACGTGAACTTTATGCCTAGCCTTGGTGTTGGTTTAGGATACGATTTTGGACCTCGATTCTCAATGGGAATTGAACACAAAACTACGTTTGCCTTGAAAGATGACTTTGATGGGTACGTTGACGCTGAACCAAACTGGGGATTCCTCCAAAATGATGTCTATCACTATACAAACGCCTACTTAGTATGGAGATTTAGAAATGGAGAAGGTCGAACGCGTCCAACGCCTCAACCGCAACCAGACCCAACAGTAAATGGTATCGGAGGGACGACTCCATGTCAATTCCCACAGGTTCGATTCTCACGTCCTTTACAACGAACAGAAACGGTTCAAAGTCAGGCGTATGTAGTTAGAGCTGAAGTGAATTTCGTGCAGTCTCGAAATCAGATTGTCATGCGTATAAATGGAGTGGAAACAACCAACTTCCTATACAATCACGATACTCACCAGTTGGAAAGCTATTTGAATTTACAGCCTGGAAATAACGTAATTGAAATTACAGGTAGAAACAACTGCGGAACAGATACAGAAACAGCTACAATTGTGTACGATAACTGTATCACACCAAATGTATTCTTCCAGAATGTGAACAGCAGCACAATGAATGCTGAGGTTGAACAACGTCAGTACACGGTAAGAGCGCAAATCACGAATGCAACAAGCGTTGAATTTACGGTAAATGGAGTGAGATCAACGAACTTTGTCTACAATAGCGCAACTGGACAATTTAGCAGCAACATTTTGTTGAATGAAGGTCAAAATAACATTCGAATTGTTGCGATTAGTGCATGTGGAACAGATGTAGCGACGGGTGTGATTACCTACACAAATTGTGCGGCTCCATTTGTGAGTTTTGCAAACGGAAACAGTGCATTTGTAGCGGTGAGCCAAGCGAACTTTAACTTGAGTGCTTATGTCTACAATGCGGTAAGCTCAAATAACATTAAGCTCCGTGTGAATGGTGCTTCACGAAACTTTAGTTTCAACGCAAGCACGAATCAATTAACGGCAAACCTGAATTTGAACGCAGGGCAAAACACAATTCAAATTAGTGTAACGAATAACTGTGGAACGGATACGGAAACAATAACGGTAGAGTACACGCCATGTGTGAATCCAAGTATTCAAATGTTGAACCCAATCGCACAGAGTACGACAACAGCAAACGGAGTACAAATTGTAAAAGCAAAGTTGTACAATGTGGCGAATGTGAGTCAAGTTCAATTGTTCGTGAATGGTAACATCCAACAAGGAGGAAGCTATAACGCGATTACAAAAGAGTTTCAAGCAAGCGTTGCGTTGAACGCAGGATTTAACACAATCCAAATCACAGTATTGAATGATTGTGGTTCTGATACAGAAACAGTTTCGGTGAACTATGTACCATGTAGCACGCCAGATGTACAATTAATATTGCCTTCAGCAAATGGAACAGTTGTTTCTAGTCCAAGTCAATTGGTGCAAGCAATGGTGTTCAATGTGAATAATATCGGCGAAATTCAAACATTTGTGAATGGAACGTTGCAACAAGGAGGAAGCTTCAACAGTGCAAATGGTTTGTACCAAATTACTGTTGGACTCAATTTGGGAGTAAATACAATTCAAGTAGTTGGAACAAATGGTTGTGGAACAGATGTACAAACAGTAAGTGTGACGTACAGAGCCTGTGAAGCTCCACAAATTACCATGCTGAACCCTACAACGGATCCAATGTTTACAACAGCAACAAACATGAATGTTTCTGCTACAATTGCGGCGATCGCAAATGCTACGCAGGTTCAAGTGATGGTAAATGGTGTAGTGGATGGAACAGGAGCTTCTTACAGTTCAGCTTCTATCACATATACGAACAACGTTAACTTGAATGTTGGAAATAACAATATCAAAATCACTGCGACGAACAGTTGTGGAACAGTTACGAAAGAGTTCAATATCGTTCGTGAGTTGGTAGTGGTGAACACTCCAAATGAGGTAGACAGTATTGTTATTTGTTACCCACACAGTAACAACGTTGGTGATCCAGTAACAATGACAATTCCATTGTCTCAATGGCCAGCATACCAGAGTCAGGGAGCTCAATTAGGACCTTGTCCAGAAGTCAACGAGCCTGTTGATGAGCCAATGACGATTTGTTATACGGTAAACGGGGTGGCAACAACCATGATCATTCTGACATCTGAATGGCCGGCATACCAAGCACTTGGAGCGGTTCAGGGAGAATGTCCAGAAGAAACAATGGACATCTGTTTCAATGGAAATGAATTGACGATCCCGGTTTCTCAATGGGCAACGTATCAGGCTCAAGGAGCAACGGAAGGACCATGTCACGTAGTGGTGGAAGAGACAATCATCATCTGTCACAAGCCACCAGGAAACCCAACGAATACTCAACAATTGGAGATTCCATTGTCGGCGTGGCCAGCACACCAGGCACATGGAGATGTTCTCGGACCATGTCCTACAGAAGATCCAGAAATGACCATTTGTCTGAATGATTCAACTATGACGATCCTTACGTCTCAGTGGCCAACATATCAAGCTCAGGGTGCAACGCAAGGAGCATGTCCTGTTGAGGAAATGATTACGATTTGTCACAAGCCGCCAGGGAATCCTACGAATACGCAGGAAATTCAAATTCCATTGTCAGCATGGCCAGCGCATCAAGCGCACGGTGATGTGATGGGGCCATGTCCAACGACTGGTAACGGAAACAACGGAAATGGTAATAATGGCAACGGAAACAACGGAAACAATGGGAATAATGGAAATGGAAACAATAGTACGATTACTATTTGTCACCACCCTCCAGGAAACCCAACGAACACGCAAGAGTTAGAGATTCCATTATCTGCGTGGCCTGCGCACCAAGCGCATGGAGATGTTCTCGGACCATGTCCAACAGAAGATCCAGAAATGATCATTTGTTTGAATGATTCAACTATGACGATCCTTACGTCTCAGTGGCCAACGTATCAGGCTCAGGGTGCAACGCAAGGAGAATGCCCAACAACGGGTAATGGAAACAATGGTAATAATGGAAATGGGAACAACGGAAATAACGGGAATGGAAACACAGGGTGTATGCCAAGCGTTTCAGGATCATTTACGGCTAATGCCCAAACTGCGACAGCGAACTCTACCAAGGATCTTTCAAATGTGGTCTTAAGCTTTTATGACGGAACTACGCAAAAGTTTGATGGATTGAGTGGTTACTCAGGTACGTTCTCAGGAACAGGTTCTAATCAGGGAAAATGTATCGTTGGCATGTGGATTAAATCTGGATGTAATAGCAGTAGCGATGGTCCAGGATACGGTGAGTACGTTGCAAATACAGGTTATTCTAATCAGTGTAGTGCAGCATCTGAAATCACAATTTGCCTCGTAGTAAATGGCGTGAGAACAACGATGACAATTCCAGAGTCTGAGTGGGCAACATACCAAGCGCAAGGTGCAGCTTTAGGACCATGTCCAACAACTGTTGATCCAATGATTACAATTTGTGTAGATGTAAATGGAGTTCCTACAACAAAGCAGATTCCAACATCGGAGTGGCCTCAATACAGAACGCTAGGAGCAACGAAAGGAGCATGTCCAACAGTGGTCGATCCCTTAATTACAATTTGTACTGAGGTAAATGGTGTTCGAAGAACAATGACGATTTTGACATCACAATGGCCAGAATATCAAGCTCAAGGAGCAACAGAAGGACCATGTCAAACGGAAGACACAGAGATGACGATTTGTTACAATGGGGCAACGAAAACGATTCCAACTTCTGAATGGGCAGTTTACCAAAATTTGGGTGCTACGGAAGGGCCATGTACGGATCAAAAAATGACGATCTGCTACAATAATAAAACGATGGAAATCAAGGTTTCTCAATGGGCAAAATACCAAGAGCGTGGAGCGACAATCGGTGCTTGTTTAAATGATGGAAACATTGATGTAAACGGTCAGAACGTGTTGAACTCAGATAGTTTGAACAATACGATTAATCGTCCAACTGACGGAGGTGGAGATGAAGATGAGTTGCTTTTCGGGAATCGAACAATCACCATTTGCTTCACACCAGAGGGTTCTATTGCATCACAAACAATGCAAGTTCCTTTGAGTCAATGGCCAGATTACCAATCTAAAGGAGCAACGTTGGGTGCTTGTGCTGGAACGGTGAATCCTTCAGGAGGTAACGGTCAGATTAATACAAATACCAATGGAACAAGCAATGAAAATGGTGTCAACAATGTTCCAATTAATCCAAATGGAGATGACGGTTCAGGAGGAAACATGCCACAGATTGGCAACGGTTCTCTAGAGGTTCAGAACGAACAGTTAAAACTGGAACAAGAGGCAGCGGAAAAAGCTCGTCAGGAACAAGAAGCCAAGGAAGCAGCGGCTAAGCAGGCCGAAGAAGAAGCTCGTCGTAAGGCTGAAGAAGAGAAGCGCAAAGCGATTCAACAAGAAGCAGAAAAGGCACGTCAAGAGCAAGCGGCCAAGGAAGCGGCGGCTAAACAAGCCCAAGAAGAAGCTCGTCGTAAGGCTGAAGAAGAGAAGCGCAAAGCAGCTCAACAAGAAGCAGAAAAGGCACGTCAAGAGCAAGCAGCAAAGGAAGCAGCGGCTAAGCGTGCCCAAGAGGAAGCTCGTCGTAAGGCTGAAGAAGAGAAGCGCAAAGCAGCTCAACAGGCAGCAGAAAAAGCTCGTCAGGAGCAAGCAGCCAAAGAAGCAGCGGCTAAACGTGCCCAAGAGGAAGCACGTCGTAAGGCTGAAGAAGAGAAGCGCAAAGCAGCTCAACAGGCAGCAGAAAAAGCTCGTCAGGAGCAAGCAGCCAAAGAAGCAGCGGCTAAACGTGCTCAAGAGGAAGCCCGCCGTAAAGCGGAAGAAGCTAAGCGTAAAGCAGCTCAAGAAGCGGCAGAAAAGGCACGACGTGAGCAGGCGGCAAAGGAAGCAGCGGCTAAAAAAGCGCAAGAAGAAGCTAAACGTAAGGCTGCGCAGGAAGCTGCTGAAAAAGCGAGAAAAGAGAAGGCAGCCAAGGATGCTGCAGCCAAAAAGGCAGCTGAAGAAGCCGCTAAAAAGAAGGCTGAAGAGCAACGAAAACAAAATGAAAAAGAAGGAGGACGTTAAGTTCCTTGCCAAGTAAATGGAAATCCACATCGTACTTTTCGATGTGGATTTTTTCATTCACCTCATTCTGGTTTTCTCAGAAAAACGCACGTTACAAGATATTTACTTTTAAATGTGGATACATCTCGCTATATTCGCAGACTTATTTAGAAAATAGCAGAAATGGCAATTATTGGAAAAATACGCGATAACGGTTGGTTGGTACTAATTGTGATTGGTGTTGCACTTATGGCATTTATCTTGACAGACTGGTCAAAAATGACTGGTGGAAACGAACCTCAATACGGAATCGGGACTGTTTATGGTGAAAAAGTGGATGATGTAGCATTCAACGAAAGAGTAGAACAAGCTCGCGAAAATGCAGTTCTTCAAGCTCAGCAACAAGGAACACAGCCACAAGAAGTGGATGAAGGAAGAGTTTGGAAAGCATACACGGAAGAATTGTTGTTGGAAAAAGAATACGAAGCACTCGGAATTGATGTGAGTGATGACGAATTCGATGCGTACTTGTATGCATCTCGCGGATTTAACCCTCAGGCTGAATTCTTGAATAACCCACAATTCACGGACAGTATCACAGGTCAGTTCAGCCCAAAAAAGTTGGAAGCACGTGTAAACGAAATGCGTGAATCAACAGATCCACAAGCGGTGGAAGCATGGGAAAACACAGAAGAGTACTACAAAAAGAAGCGTCGTCAGGAAAAATACTTCGACATCTTAGGTCAAGGTGTTTACGTGACAGAATTGGAAGCGAAGAATGAGTACTTGGCAAACAATGAATCAAAATCGATTTCATACGTAGTAAAGCAATTCAGAAGTCTGTTAGATTCAGACTACGAAAAGCAAGCAACGGATAAAAACCTTCGAGCATACTTCGAAGAGCATAAATCTGACAAGAAATACCAAGTAAAATACGATTCTCGACGTTTACATTTCTTTGAAATCGCGATTAAACCAAGCGACAAAGACATCAAACGATTCAATAGAGAATTGGACAGCTTGAAAGAAGCATTCAAGGCATCAACAAATGATTCTGCTTTTGTAACGAACAGAGCAAATACTGAAATGCCTTTCTATACAAGCGGACCGTTCAGTACAGCTATTCCAAAGTCTCATAGAAAAGCACAAGGAGGGCAATTCTTGACGTACCCAGACTACGTAGACGCTCAGTACAAAGAGGCGCAAATCGGAGATGTTGTTGGACCATACGATTACAATGGTTCTCAATCAATCGGTAAAGTAATTGGTTTCACTTCTGATACAATTAACGCTCGTCACATCTTGGTGAGCTACAAAGAAGGAGATGATTTGGCGGCAAAAGAAGCGCTTGCTGATAGTCTTTTAGCGGTTGTAAATGATGGAAACTTTGAAGAGTTAGCGAAAGAATACAGCGATGATCCAGGTTCTGGTTCTAAAGGTGGAGATTTAGGAGACTTCTTCTTCGGAGATATGGTTCCTCAATTCGCAACATACGTGGCAGACAAGCCTATCGGTGAAATCGGAAAAGTACAATCACAGTTTGGATTCCACATCATTCAGGTAACTGCACGTAAAGGAAGAAAATACCCACGTATCGCGATCGTTCAAAAAACACTTGCGCCAAGTAAACAAACAGAGAAAGATATCGAAGATGAAGCGTACAGCATGTTGTACGATTTGGATGAGAAGTTGTCTAAAATCTCTGATCCATACAAGCGCGTAGAGAAGTTTGATACAATTGCAACACGCAAGGAATACGCGTCAAAAGTACTTGAGTTGAAAGATAATTCTCCTCAATTCAATAATTTCAGAACGCGTTATGCAGAAGATAAGTTCTTAGGATTGGCGTTTAAAGAAGAAACGGAGCCAGGAACCTTGGTGAACTCTCCAGTAAAAGATCAGGACCGTTACCTTTTGGCTGTTTTCGCAGGAAAAATTGAAAAAGGAGAACCAAAATTTGAGAACATCAAGGAAACAATCAAAGCAGATTACATCCGCGATTTGAAAGTGAAAAAA
>JBFHGY010000128.1:0-7228 GCA_041582905.1 Crocinitomicaceae bacterium
CAACGGTGGAACGCGCTATTTCGATGGAACCATTGATGAAGTGAGAATTTGGAACACAGCCATTTCTCAAACAGCGATTCAAGACTACATGTGTAAAAAACTAGATCCAACTCATCCACATTTTGGAGCTCTCGTAGCACACTATCCATTTGACAATCCAAACACCTTAACAGATAACTCACCAAACGGACATAACCTTTCCAATGTGAGTGCTACCTCAACCGTTTCTGGAGCTGCGATTGGTGATGAAAGTGTTCATCAATACGGAGGTGTTTATGATTTATCATTGGCATACTCAACAATCGATAGTATTCATGTGCAAAGTAGCAATACGATTTCCACGATTCATCTTTATCGCGTGGACGTGTCGCCTAATACAATCAATGCTTCGAGTACAATCGATTCGATGGACTATAGCCATTACTACGGTGTTTACGTTGGAGCTACCGCTTCGTACAACTATTCCATGGCCTACAATTATTACGGAAACCCTATGGGTTTAACGAACGCTTCCAATCTTAATTTGGCCGGACGAACAGATGCATCTGCCACTCTTTGGAATCCACAAGGAGCATCCGTGAACCAGGCAACAACGACCGTAAACAAAACCTTCAATAATCGTTCGGAGGTGATGCTTGCCATTGCTTGTAAGCAAATCAACTTAAGTACTTCAGGAACGCAAAACCTTTGTGGAAATGAAACCTTAACCGTTTCTGATCAGGCGACCAACATCAACTATCAATGGCACGATGCTAATGGTCCAATTCCTTCGGAAACCAACGCTTCGTACACCATTACGGCGAGTGGAGATTATTTTCTTACTGCCAACGAAGGGACGTGTGTGGATACCAGTGCAACCATCAACGTAGCAATTAACCCAATTCCAAGTGTCGACTTTGGAACTTTGGGAAATACCTTCTGTCAAAACGACGTAGCCACACCGATTTTGAATCCAACACCTGCGGGAGGAACCTACTCTGGGCCTGGAATTTCTGGAACAGATTTCAACCCTTCGATGACGGCAGTGGGCACACACACACTTTACTATGATTACACGGATGCTAATGGTTGTTCCAACGTAGACTCCTTGGAAGTAAACGTATATGCTCAACCTGCAACACCTGTCATTTCGGCAACGGGAGATATTTTGTGTGTAAACAGCAGTGGAACAGGAACTATTTACGAATGGTCATTGGATGGTACATCCGTTTTCACAGGAGCAGATACCTGTTATACTGCACTTGCGAACGGAAACTATACGGTTGTTGCTACCTCACCAGAGGGATGCTCTTCAACGGCATCGTCTCCGCAAACGGTAAGTGGAATCGGAATTGATGAAATCTATTTGAATGATGCTATTTCCGTGTCACCGAATCCTACGAAGGAATCAATTGTCGTGCAATTTGAGGAGTTGAATACAGAATTGACCATCGCACTTCGCGATATTCATGGACGTTTATTGGAACGCAAAACAGGTACAACTCAGGTAACATTCAACTTGAACAAATTCGAAACAGGTGTTTACCTCATCGAAAGCGACGTTAACGGTCAGCGCATTGTAAAACGCATCATTAAGGAATAAGGTCTCTTGCGCGAAAATGTCAGAAAACGTATTGATCTTTCCCATCAATCGTGCTAACTTCGGCGTAAAATAAGCTTGAATATGGCATTAATTAAAGCATGTAGAGGTTTTCAGCCCGAGCACGGGACAGATTGTTGGTTCGCGGAAAACGCAACCATTGTTGGAGATGTAATCATGGGCGATCAATGTTCGGTATGGTTCAACGCTGTCATCAGAGGAGATGTGAACTCTATCCGTCTCGGAAACAAAGTGAACATCCAAGATGGTGCTGTACTGCATGCTACATTCGAAAAGACAAAAACGACCATAGGCAACAACGTTTCCGTGGGGCACAATGCTCTTGTTCATGGGTGTACGGTTGAAGACAACGTGTTGATTGGCATGGGAGCGATTGTGATGGACAACTGTTACATTGAATCGGGTTCTATTATTGCGGCAGGAGCCGTTTTATTGGAAGGAACACGTGTTGAGGCTGGATCTATCTATGCAGGTGTTCCTGCGAAGAAAGTGAAAGATATTTCCCCAGAGTTGTTTGAAGGAGAAGTGATGCGTATTGCGAATAACTATGTGAAGTATTCGGGATGGTTTAAGGAATAATCAAAAAAGCACCACTCAAAAGGATGGTGCTTTCTTACGACTACTTACCGTGCTTGATTTCAAATTGAAGTTGTAACTCTTTGAGATGTATCCTGACCCGAATAATAACTATTTCTTCGTTCATTTTTTGTCTTCTCCGAGCATCCTTTTCCACTTGACAACGAAGCTGTTTTTTCTGTAGTTTCTGTCTTAGATTAACCACTTGCTGATACAACTCCTGAACCCTTTGTTGTTTTGATTTCTTCATACTTACTATGACTTCTTTTTATTGCATGGATATTTTCTCCATGTTCTTTATATATTTCAGAAGTCAGCGTCTCTGGAGCATTTTAAGCACTTTTTTTTAAAAAAAAGTTTAGTTCGGACGATTATCAAATAAAAAGTGCTGAAAGCACCAAATCTATGAGTGCCTTAATTGCCTCCATTTCGTTCTTTTTTTCCTTTGATGATTAACCATAGAAGAATCGCCACCTCTCCAACAAAGGTGAAATCACTCAACACAAATCCTAAGTCGAGATGTAAGAATACGACCAACGAATCGATGAGATAACCGAAGCAGGCAATCATGAGTAAAACACCGATAATTTTCGGGATGAATCCTGATTTGTACGCCAAGTATCCCATGGGAAATAACCAAATTCCCCAGAAAATTTGTGCGATAAACACTCCGTAGGAATGGAGAGACAAAAACAGTGATACACGCTCTCCATTTCCGAGAGATTCCAACACGGCGAAGTAATTCAACTCGTTGAGCATGGCGATGGGCACAGCGACCAAAATCGAAATGACCATAAATGCCGCTACGCGTCGATCTACCTCCTTGAAGACGTGATATAAGGCGAGTACCACGAAGATTTGAACGACTTGCGTCGCCAAGGAACTCACAATACTCAATCTGAACAGCGATTCGTCATTTGCAATGTTCTCCATCGTGGCATTCATATCTCCTTCTACAATAAAGTAGCTCGGCACAAACAAAATCCCGAACACCCCCAGTGGGATCAATAACAAGTACAGCAATCCTGCCTTTCTTCCAATATTCATATTCTTTTTCATCTTTCTCGTTTTATGTATTTTGATGTACACTTCTTAATTCATCGTTACGATGACATTTCCGCGCTTATGTCCGCTGTCTACACGTTTGTGAGCTTCCGCAATTTGCGATAGCGAATAATGTGAATCGATTACAGGTTTCAACTTTGCTTGCTCGATCAACTTCTTAAAAAACTGCATGTCTTCTGCCGTTTCTTTAATAACTCCAGACATGATTTTTTTCCGTCCAAATAGTGAAGTAATTCCTCCTCGAAACATTTGCCATAAAGTGGCACTTGCCATGAGTAGCTTTCCCTTTTTGGTCAATGACTTCAAACAATCCGAAATTTTACTTTTTCCGACTGTTTCGAAGATGACATCGTATTTCACTCCGTTCTTCGCAAAATTCTCTTTTGTGTAATCAATCACGTGATCGGCTCCCAATTCCTTCACCAATTCGGCATTCTTTCCACTGCATACAGCAGTTACCTCTGCGCCGAACTCTTTTGCCAACTGAATGGCAATGCTACCAATGGCACCTGATCCGCCGTAAATCAAAATCTTTTGTCCAGCTGAGACTCCACCTTTTCTCAGAAAGTGAATGGCTGCGGTTGCTCCAAAAGGAATAGAGGCCGCGTCCTCAAATGTCATCGCTGAGGGAATCGTTGAAAGTACGCCCGTTTCATCTACTGTTTGATATTCGGCATGCGCTCCAAACGCCATTCCAGCAGATCCGAACACGCGATCTCCAACCTTAAACTTCGTTACATCCTTCCCGACTGCTTCTACTTCACCTGCCACAACGACACCCAAAACGGATTTACGTGGTCGTTTCCAACCAAAGATCAAACGAATTACAGCAGGATCAGCTCTGCGCATTCGTGCGTCTCCTGAAGTCACAGAAGTTGCTTTGATTTTTATGAGGATTTCATCTGCGTTCGGAGATGGCTTTGCCACATCCACCACCTTAATGTTTTCCGGACTTCCATATTGGGTACAAACTGCTGCTTTCATACTTTCTATTTTTCAGTGTTCATTGAATTTCGAGCTTTCTTTGCTCTTGCTGAAACAAAAGTATGATGGTGATTCCGCTAGACAGTTCCAGATTACAGAAAGGAGGTTCGCAAATGTAAATCCGAACGTATTTAATTCATTGGTACTGATGGAGTGATTCAGGAAAGTTCCTTCACAAACTGACTCGGAGTGAGTCCAGTCTCCTTTTTGAAGTAGGTATGAAAAACCGTTTTGGAATTGAAGCCAGCGTCGTAAGCCATTCCTAAAAGCGTCAAGTTTGATTCTTTTGAATTCTTTGCCAGTTCTTTGAATGTATCCACCCGATAACCGTTGATGAACTCATTGAAACTTTTCCCAATTGATTCGTTGAGCAACCATGACAATTGATTGGGATGGATTTCCATTCTGCCGGCAAGAGATCGAAGTGTTAAGGTTGGATCAAGAAAAACGTGCTCGTTGTTGATGAGGTCGAACAACTTCAATCGATATTGTTGCGCGGATACCTCATCTAGGAGTTCTTTCTTCCTTTTATGCGTTGTACTTCGTGTATCAGGGAAAAGTAGTTTATGAAATTCATCATAACGCGAATCCAACTTTAACTTCTCAATAATAGGATCAGCATACCTCAGTAAAAGCAATGACGCTTTGGTCTTTATCCCTGATTGGATCCAATCGAATGCAGCCTCGATGTTTCCAGTAGCCACGTGCAACATAAACACATAGGAATCTTCGGTAAATCCATCGGGTGACTTCGCTCTTTCTTTCAAAAGTGCCATGTACTTCTGGGTATTTTCCTCATCACCCTTTAATGCATAGCCCAAGGCGACAGCTCCTAACTTCTCACCTTCCACCATTTGTATCGATGGATCATCAAAATAGTGAATCACTTCATCGTATCGCTCCATTTTCAACAGGCAAAGTGTCTTAACCGAATGAGCAGGAATATTCTTCGGATTTACTTCAAGGCAATCGTTTAGCTGTTGTAGGGAATCAGCATAGTTTCCTGTCATGTATTCAAAATACGCCTTGAAGAAAAGCGTTTCCTGAGAAAGCGGATCAATTCCAAGTGCGATATCCAAATGTTTCTTGGCCGTTTTATTCTTTCCTGAAAGCACATGTAAAAAGGACAGAAACTGTTGCGCTTCTACATAGTTTGGCTTGAGATGAATGGCGTGAAACTCATGTTTCATGGCTCCTGCAAAATCACATTCGGTAAAAAACGAACTGTTCCCTTTTTGATAATAAATCTCCGGATTTGTAGGATCGAGTTCAATAGCTCTATTCACCAATTCACTCGACTTCGCCCATGCATCTTGGAAAGACATCATGCCCGTCATTGCCATGAAGCTATACACATCACTTAAGCCAACAATTGACTCCACATGATTTGGATCAAGCTCTATTGCCTTCACGAAATATTCTTCGGCCGTTTTGATGTCATCTGCGTTCCACTTGTTCTTGTGAAAAGTTGCCATTAACGAATACTCATAAGCATTGATATCCTCCGTTTGCTTTTTTACCAAGTGATCTTGTAGTTCAAAGTGTCCAAAATTCTCTCGAATTTTATCCGCGATCAACAGACTAATTTCATCTTGAATCTCAAAAATGTTCTCGAGTTTTCGATCCCATGTTTCGGACCAAAAGTGGAAATCATCCTCAGCTTGAATTAATTGCGCAGTGATCCGAATAATGTTTCCTGCGAGTCGTACACTCCCCTCCAAAATCGTTGACACGTTTAATGTCCTGGCAATTTCCGCTATGGGCAACTCTTTATTCTTGAAATAAAAGGAAGAGGTCCTTGAAGTTACCTTGAGCGCGTTGATTTTTGCCAGCGCATTAATGATTTCCTCCGTGATTCCATCACAGAAGTATTCATTTTCTACATCCGAACTCATATTCTTGAACGGCAAGACAGCTATGGATATGTTCTTCGACAAAACAATACTAAATTAACTCATTTGTTCCAAAAACATTGGCTTCTACCCGATTCTTATACACATTGTTAAATTTAATCGGGGAAAATTTATCACTCATCGAACATATCGACATGATACTCTAAATACTTTGAGAAATAACATTGACGTAATGTGGAACATCAACTTTAGCCTTTACTTTGTAGAAAAGTTTGAACGTGATCTCCTATAGAAAGTGGCAGATTTTCTTCACTTCCGAAACCACGTCAAACTAACTGTTTTTAATGTGCGATTGATGTTTAATTCACTCAAAAAGCGTAACGAAACGAACGCTTCAAAAGTCACACTCCCATTAGTTAGTTTATTGTTTTTGACCCTCTTGAATTTTCAAGTGAACGGTCAGGTAATTTTCCAAGAAACCTTCGATGAAGCGAATACTGCAACTGTCGGAAGTGCGAATGGTGTGAATTGGGCTGCATCATGTCCTACCTGTCTTTCTGGCGACCATTACGAAGTAAACAATGGCGTACTTGAGGGACAAGACACGAATGGAGAAGCCGAATGGACCACCAATTCAATCGACGTGAGCAACTGTAGTTCAGTAGAAATCAGTTTCGACATTCAGAGTTTAGGAACCATGGAAGCGTGTGGAACCGGATGTACTTCGGTAGACTGGGTGCGTTTTCAATATAACGTTGATGGAACAGGTTGGACCAATCCGACAAACTCATACTTCTGCCCAGGACCTTGTGCGGACATCAACGTGATTGCTTCCGACGACGTAGGTTCCATTACGTACAGTACAGGTTGTCTTCCGATCAACGGAAATACCATACAATTGAAAATATCGGTTCAATGTTGGGCGGCATCCGAATTCTGGTTAATTGACAACGTTACCGTTACATGCAACGGAGCGAACCCAGGAACAGACGGGACGATCGATCTCTGTAACAGCAGTTCACCCGTGAACTTGTTCAGCGTCTTAGGAGGTTCACCCGATAACGGAGGAACATGGACAGGACCATCCAATCTCACAGGTGGAGATCAAGGAACATTCGATCCTTCTACCATGAATTTCGGAACATACACG
>JBFHGY010000129.1:0-7206 GCA_041582905.1 Crocinitomicaceae bacterium
ACCGAATAAGCCGTTGCTTAGCCACAAGAAATAAAACATAGTTTGTGAAGACTGAATGCTGAACGAAGAATAAACGAAGTTTATGAAGACAGAGTGCTGAACGGGAAGTTCAACAGCACGAAGGAAGTTCGGAAGCGTTAGAAGAGAAAGCTCTGCTTTTGAAGACCTAACGCCGAACGAAGAATAAACATAGTTTATGAAGACTGAGTGCTGAGCGGGAAGTTCTAAAGCACGAAGGAAGTTCGGAAGCGTTAGAAGAGAAAGCTCTGCTTTTGAAGACCTAACGCCGAACGGGAAGTTCGGAAGCGTTAGGGATATAAGTGGAAAGCCCCACTGGACTTGAAACGTTAGCCCGCAGTCGCGACAGCGCTGAACGCCCAAAGAAAAATCTACTTCAAGCACTTACACATTTAAATATCGATATATCGAACGCTTATACTCCCTGAAACTTCATCAAGATCATTTATAGCAAAACAAAAGTCATAATTCCAAGCTATTCAGCAATATTGCTTAATTGCAGAATTACTTAGCCGATTACGCAATCAGTTCTACTTCTTCTCTTCAATCAACGCTACCCATAAAGTAATCAGACCGTCATCCATGCGCGGCCAAATTGGGCGAATCACTCCATTAACAGCAGCGATATTGAGGTAGTCCCCGAAAAAGATTTCCTTGTACGGCGTGAAAGGCGTTTTAGACAGTTTCGTATCGACGAAGGTTTCCCCTCCATCCTTAGAAACGGACATGTACACATCTGTTTGATTATCCGAATGATGTCGTCTGTCGTAATAGACAAAATAGAGATAACCAGAGCTTGGATCAATGTCCATCCACGTGTAGAATTGATGCTTCTTAGAATCATCTTGGTTCACTTTGATCGCTTCGCTCCACGTTTCTCCTCCATCCGTTGATTTCATGATAAATACGTCAGTATCGTCCTCACCATTTCGTTGATCGCACCAATTGAGGTACAAAGCTCCACGATTTGGACCGTTGCTCAAGTCACATTTAAGCACAGGCATTCCGTTGG
The DNA here is from genome assembly GCA_041582905.1 of Crocinitomicaceae bacterium. Classification (GTDB taxonomy): domain Bacteria; phylum Bacteroidota; class Bacteroidia; order Flavobacteriales_D; family Crocinitomicaceae; genus UBA4466. Next base: position 1,031 of record JBFHGY010000129.1, read on the forward strand.
CTCTGCTCATTCCAGGAATATCAAGCGTCCAACCGCCCCAATGTTTCTCTAGAGCTTGCTCTTTTGGGAACCATGTCTCTCCTCCATCCAGTGACTTTTGCATCACTAAACCATTCGGTCCCGACCATGTTACATAGATTTCGCCATTTGGCCCCACTGCTGGAACAGCTCCTTCTACGGTATTGTCGTCATCGAGACAGTCGCCTCCAAACTTTGATATGCGCAGCGGATTACTCCACGTTTTACCTTGATCAGCTGATTTCGAGAAAACAATGATTGAGGAATCCAAGGGATTGGCTGAGTTATACGCATCAAACTGCGTCCACGTCATGTACAACTCATTGTTAAACGGATTTACCACCACCCAGTGCTTGTCTTGTACTTTCGTTCCATTTGGTTTCGGAAATGTTCCTTCATCAAAGGGCTTACACACTTTATCTGCGGATTGACACACAATTCTATCCAAATGTGACGTCTCTTTATAGCTCGCCAAATGAAAGTAGTACGGACGTCCAATTGTGTCGAAAACGAGTACTGGGTCACCATATACTCCGTACGGACTTTTCAGTGTTTTGCTCTTCCATGATTTCCCTCCATTCTTCGAATAGTAGTAATCATTGAGTACACTGCCCGCAATCATTACTTTGTTTTTCTTCGGATGAATGGCTATTGATGGTTCGCACTGTGCGTAGCGATATTCCGAATTCTTTGGAAGCGGCAACTGCACCACTTTATGGTTTTGCGCAAAGGCAGTTCCCATCCATACGGATACAAAAGCTAGTACTAATCCTTTCATTTACGTGTTGTTCGAAGCCAGTAATCGCTCAGTTTTTGCGTCTTGCTGTTATTAGTTAACTCATAACTGAATTTTGGCTGTTCGTAAGGCGTCACTTGAATGGTTACCGAGTATAATTGTTGATCGCGCGAAATCAATAACTCCATCTCTTCCCCATTATCTACTGAATCAAAGAATTGTTCCAGCGATCGTTTGTCTACTCGCAAGCCATTGCAACCAATGATTTCATCATTCACACTCAATCCACCTTCTTCCGCAGCTGAACCACGACGAATTCCTTTTACCACGGTTTTTCCACCAGACTCACCTAAGGTAACGCCAACACTTGGCTCTGGCTCTCCAATGTACTCAACCGCTAAGCCAACTGCTTCGAAAATGCTCTTGTAATCAGGAATTTCTGTTCCATTGATGTATTTCGCGTAGAATTCATCCAAATCTTCTTTGAGAAAATCTTCCAATTCTGCTTTGAATTCATCTTCTGAGAATCCTCGGCTTTTTCCTTCAAAATACTTGGCGTAAATGTGCTGCATGAAATCATCGAGAGACTTTTTTCCTTTGTATTTCTTGATGATTTTTGCATCCAATATTGCTGCGATCACCGCTCCTTTAGAATAATACGAAATCGTTGTGTTTCTGCTATTCTCATTTGGACGATATGCTTTGATCCATGCGTCAAAACTGGCATGTGCAACAGGTTGAACGCGCGCTCCAGCTGATCCTTCAACGTAGTTGAGCGTACTAAACAATCTTCTGAGGTAATCCTCTTTCGTGTAGTATCCTGCTCTCAACAACAACAACTCATCGTAATATGAAGTAAATCCTTCCATCACCCACAACAAGGATGTGTAATTCTCATTGTCGTAATCAAAAGGACCGAGTTCCACAGGTCGAATGCGCTTTACGTTCCACAAGTGGAAATATTCATGTGCCACCAGTGATAGAAATTTGATGTACTCGCTTCCGCTGTAGGTAAAACGGTTCACGCTGAGAGTCGTTGAGTTCACGTGCTCTAATCCACCTTGACCATCTTGGACGTTATGAATGATAAAGGTGTAATCTTTATTTGGATTTTGTCCGAATACTTCCGTTGCTGCCTCAATAATGTTCGCCATATCGCGTTTCAAATCGTCGATAGAGAAGTTTCCAGCTCCATAAATTCCAACATGATGCTTCACACCTGCTGCCTCGAAATCGAACTCTACCTGATTTCCAATCTCAATTGGACAGTCTACTAATTGATCGTAGTCATTATACGTATACTTCGTTGATCCGTCTCCCGAGACTCCTTCACTCGCTCTTGGCAAAGCCGTTGTGATTTTCGAGAATCCGCGGTAAGGGAAAATTTCCAAATTCCCTGATTTATCCTTTAATCCATCCACATACATGAAGACACTCGGTCCACTAACAAAGCCATGCGTCAAATCGAGGAAACTTGTACGAACTGTCAACTCGAAGGCGTATACTTCGTATTTTACCGTAAAATCTGCTCCTTTCGGTTTCGTTACTTTCCAGGCGTTCTTCGAAATTTTCTTGATTTCAAGTGTCTTTCCTTGATTGTCTTCTGCCTTAACGAGATCGAGGTTTTTTGAGAACTCTCTCACCAAATATGATCCAGGTGACCAAACAGGCAATTTTACAATCACTTCCTCACTTTTGACATCATTTACAGCCATTTCGACCTGAAAATAATGGTTCTGAGGTTGTTCCATTCTCAATTTGTAATTCACTTGCTGTCCGAAACCAATAAAAGTAATGGAGGCAATGAGTAGACTCGTCCAATATTTCAACATAAATTTGTAATTTTCCTTCAAAGATAAAATTTGCTTAGTGCAAGCAAGTAACAAACAGCAAAAAAGATGCCCAAATTTCTCTCCCTTTTATTCCTTTCGTCAATTATTCTAATCGGTTGTAAAGAAGATGTCAATGACACACCAACAGATTCTGATTCGGTAGATCCCGTTGAACTACAAAACAGAATTGATCAGTTGGAACTCGATAATAAGTTGAAAGATTCGGTAATTAATGAGTCCCTGATTTTCTTCAATGAAATTCAAACAAACCTCGAAGCGATCGGAATTCGACGTAGAGAAATTCAAGATTTGACTGCTAATCCTGAGTTTGCTCCGGATGACAAAGAATGGGTATTAGAGCAAATCCGTCAGATTAATTTCATGCGTGAGGACAATGCACGTAAGATCAAGCAACTGAACGAAGAATTGGACAAGAACCAGTTCAAAATCGAATCACTTCAAACAATGATTGATGGTTTGATGAAGGACATCGAATGGAAAGATGAGCAAATCAGTTTACTTCAGAGTGAATTGGATCAGCTGGACAGTGAATACTCTAAATTGTTTGATGCCTATCAAGAAAAGGCGATTCAAGTAGATCGATTGAAATCTGAAATCAATACCGTTTATTATGCTTACGGTTCCGAAAAAGAGCTTTCTGCCAACGGAGTGGTGGAAAAACGAAATGGTTTCATCGGTATTGGAAAGAAAATCGAGTTGAAGGATGAATTTAACGACGATTACTTCACGAAGATCAACGCGAAGAACAAAAAAGTGATTTCCATGGATGGAGAGCGCGCACGTTTCGTGACTGTTCACCCTACAGGATCTTACGAATTGAGTAGTTCTAACGGAAAAACGACACTTACCATCACGGACGTTACTGAGTTCTGGAAAATTTCGAAATACCTGGTAGTGGTAGTTGATTAATATGGAGAATGAGTACAGCGAACATACAGCTGAATCCAATGAGAAAAAAACGAAGTTTCAGAGTCCAAAACCGTTTCTTGTTCGACTCCGTAATCTCGTTTTCGGTAAGCGAAAGCCCGATATTTTCACGCGTTTAACGTTTTACATCAATCTAATTATCTGGTTGAGTTTCATGTTGTGGAATGTCATTGGATATATCGCCATATCGTCCAGAAAGATGATTACGGAGGTAAAAGGTATTGAAGTCGAAAAGATTATTGCCGCTCGTGGCGTGGAGTTAGGATTTGAACCGATGGATTTTATTACTCGACTCGGAGTAGTTCACGGCGTAGGTGTGCTCTGCTGGGGAGCTATTTTCTTTGGATTGATCCTCCTCTATCGAAAACGTAAACAGTTCGTTTATTTTATCATTGGTGGAGTTATCTTCTACCTTGGGTTAAATATCTTTTATTTGAGCTTTCAGTTTTTTAGAGAGGATACCACGAACTTCGATAAAATTGCGCTTTTGGTCATGGTATTGAGTACAACCATTCATTCCTTCTTGATGAAAAATGAACGTCGCGGCGGAAGCATTAGCTTTTTTGGAGATGCGGATGAAGAAGATTAGCAAACTCTGTAATTCCCTCCGCAGTTTGCTCTGCCCTACTCAAAACAACATTCGCCGAACGATAATATTCTTCTCGTAAGCTCAACTTGTCTTCAATAAAGGCAATCAACTCTTCTTGCTCCATTCCTTCTATGAGCGGTCGAGGTGTTTTCGCATTCACTAAACGATTGGCCAACTCTTTGGCGGAGCGCTCCAAATAAAAGGTTGTTCCAAGCTTATTCAGCAACTCCATGTTCTTACCGAAGCAAGGCATTCCACCTCCTGTTGCCAGAACAAAGCCTTCTTTGACTTCTAGCGACTGAATAAATTCTGTTTCCAAGTGACGAAAAAACGATTCTCCATGTTCAGCAAAAATTTCTCCTATGGATTTTTGGTGGCGTTTTTCAATTTCATGATCCGAATCAATGAAGGGAATATCCATTTTTTTGGCCACTTTTTTGCCTAATGTAGATTTTCCTGCTCCCATAAATCCAACTAAGATGATCCGCTTCATATCTCTAAAGTTACTGATTTCTAATGTATTTCTTTAACATACGAATTCGAGTTGTTTTAGTTCGATTAAAAATTTCAAAAAAAGTCGCTTGTTTCCCTTGTCAGAATGAAATAAGTGCATATATTTGCACTCGCGATTGCGAAACGATCTCCTAGCTCAGTTGGTAGAGCAACGCCCTTTTAAGGCGTGGGTCCTGGGTTCGAGCCCCAGGGGGATCACAAAAAAGCCTCCGATTTCGGGGGCTTTTTTCGTATGTACAATTTTCGAAAATTTAGAAGGTTCTCTTTCTTTCAATGCTTCGCATTCAGTCTTCAGAGGTTTGATCTTTTTCTAGGACCAAACCTACTTTATTCCATCTGAACTTGACACTTAAGTTCTGATCTTCAAAAAAGGAAGCTCTTCTTCTCGAAACGCATAGTATAAATCGGTTCTCCACCTTCTAGAACTTGAGAAAACAGGAAAAAACCTTCTTCACATGGAGGAAAATCGTTAGGAATCATTGGGAATGTAATTAGTACCTTTAGAAAACAAGCGAAAATGGTTCGAATTACTCTAGACCATCAAATACACAAAAATATAACACCTCATTTGATCAATATTTAAAATTGAAAATCATGAAAATTGAAAATGGATACGCTATCTCTAAACTTAAAGAGGAAGGGTTCACTATAAAAGAAGCCAAGAAACTAGCTCAAAAGTACTTCGATGTTCTGCTAGAGGAGAATCCCATGGGAATAAGCGTAAAGAAAGAAGATTTCGCCGAACTGAAACTTGATTTCACCGAAGAGGAAGAGAAATTATTTATTCATCTTCCCGAAGCGATTAATGATGAATCAACTTACGGAAATTTAATCAACTACTTTACTCCCGAAGTAAACGCGGCACATGATAAATCGGAACTCTACAATATGGATCTGTTCCGACAGGATACATGGAGGCCCGGATCAGCGAGCGGAAAAGACGCAGATCAAAACATGCCTAAAATGGAAGTGAACGACGTGATGGTACCCAATTACAAATGGAACCATGATGAAATCAAGATGCCGCAGGCTTTAAACATTGCGAGAAATCCTAAACATACCAGAGCTCAGAAATTGGAAGAAAACACTGGTCTGAATGTTTTTCAATTAGATACTGGGTATTCTATGCATGATTCACTTTTCGGAACTAGTCCGTACATCGATTATACGCGTGATCCAAATAAATCAACAGGATTTAAGCCGAACGATGGAACGAGTAATCCAGCAATTGACTCGCTGAGAGAATACAATATTGGAGCAAGAAATAGACAAAAGCCTGGACATGGAACAGCTACTGGCTTCATGGTCGTGGGAAAAGAAGGATTACCACCCGAAAATTGGCCACAAATTCAAGACCTTCAAATAGTGCCTGATTTCCCCGTTTTCTTCACAAAAAATCTCTCTGGTGGACTATTTCCATACGTCAACTTTTATCCAGTAAAGGCCGCACGATACGTAGGTTTTTCAGATGGGTACAGACGATTCTTGACATCCACCATTCTAAACATCAAAACAGATCACCCAAAATCCCTGATTGAAG
>JBFHGY010000130.1:0-7154 GCA_041582905.1 Crocinitomicaceae bacterium
AAGCAACTGGAGAAATCTACTTCGTATACGACGATGCTGTATTTGGAGGTTCTAACGCTGGTGACGATTACGGAGGAAACGCAGACATCGGTATTGCTGGTCCTAACCAAGACATCAACGTATCGAACAACGATATGCAATACTTGATGGATAACTCTTGTATCCACTTCTTCTACACAGACTGTCCAAACCCAGTAAACTTTACCGTTTCTTACACAACTGCAAACGGAGCTGGAATTACTTGGGATGCTGGTTTGGCTTCAGAAACAAACTGGACAATCATTTACGGTCCTGCTGGATTTGACCCAGCTGTTACAGGAACAACTATCACTTCTGGAACAAACGTAGCGGTAATAACTGGTTTAGATGATCTTACTCAGTACGATGTATACATCTTCGCAGACTGTAACCCAGGAACACTTCAAAGTGTTGGTGGATTGATGGGTACATTCACTACATTGCCAAACTGTTCTGACGTAACAGGATTGAACGCAGCAACAGCTGTTGATTCTTTGCTTACAGATTGGATGTGGACTGAAAGTAGTGGTATTGGAACATATCCTTCAACAGGATTTAACGTTCAGTACGGACCACTCGGATTCAACTTGTACTCTGGTACTACTGTAAATGCTGACAACAACTTCTCTGACACAACATTCGATGCTACATTTATGGCTGGTGGTGTTTACCAAGTGTATGTTCAGGCAGTATGTGGTACAGACACATCTAACTACGTTGGACCAATTACTTTCACAATGCCGTTGACAAACGACTCTACGTGTTTGGCTGAGACGCTTCCTGTAGATGGAATGCCATACTCATTCGATAACACTGGAGCAACAACTCAAGTGAACGAAAATACAATTGCACCTCCTTCAACTGGAAGTCAAACATCTGACGGATGGGGTAACTCAAACATCAACTTCACTACATGGTTTACATTTGACGCTCCTGCTTCAGGAAACGTTCAAGTTTCAGGAACAGATGTTGGATTCGACGGACAAATTGCTATCTACGAAGCGACAGATTGTGGAGATTTCTCAACATACACACTTCTTGCAGCAAACGACGACGCATTGGACGGATCATCTGCTGCTCCTGATTTCAGCGTATGTGGATTGACACCAGGTAACACGTACTACTTGATGCACGACTCTTGGAGTTCATTCACTACAGGAATCTACTCTATCTCACTTCGTGAAATCGTTGTAGATGCAGGTGCAACTACTGGAATTATCGATGTTTGTGCTGGAGACACTGTAAACTTGTTCGACGGAATGGCTGGACAGGATGCAGGTGGAGTTTGGTACGAAATGATTCCAACAGCGAACTTTGCAGATTCTATCTTCCCATCAGCAGGATTGGCTTACCAAGTATTCGATTTCGAATATGTAGTAACTGACGGTTGTGCTGCAGATACATCAATGCAACAAGTACAAATCTACGGACCTTCAAGCGCTGGTAACGACGGATCATTAACTGTTTGTCAAAACGAGCCATTGAACTTGTTGAACGGACTTTCTGGAAACGTTGATTTGGGTGGTACTTGGTACGATCCTTCTAACGCACCATTGCCAGGAGCAGATATTACTGCAAGCGGAATCCCAGGACAATTCAACTACGATTACATCACAGACAACGGTGTTTGTCCAGCTGATACAGCAAACGTAGTAGTAACTGTTTCTGCATCTTGTGATTACTTGAATACTGAAGAATTGTTCTTCGGAGAAATGAATGTTTACCCTAACCCAACTAATGGAGTTGTAAACATCACTAACTTCGGATCAACTGATGTATTTAGCTACACATTAACTGATGTTAAAGGAAGCACTATTAGCGGTAAAACTGCTGCTATTACTGGATCATCTACAACTGAAATCGATCTTGGAGGACTGGAAGCAGGAATCTACATGATTGAAGTATACAATGACTCAGCAAGAAAAACTTTCCGTATTGTTCTTCAATAGGAATAAGTAAAAGTTATATAAAGCGCCTTGGCCAGTCGGTCGAGGCGCTTTTTTTTGTCCAGTTTTCTTACCTTTATCAAAATTTGAATCTCATGAGAGCACCTTTCAATCTTCAAAAATGGATCGACGATAACCGTGATTTACTAAAACCACCAGTATCCAACAAAAACCTCTACGTAGAGGCAGGAGATTTTATCGTTATGATTGTAGGTGGACCGAATGCCCGAAAAGATTATCACTTCAATGAGAGTGAAGAATTGTTCTATCAATTGGAAGGTGAAATCACTGTAAAAGTTCAAGAAGACGGTCAAGCAAAAGAAGTGAAGATTGGTCCAGGTGAAATGTTCCTACTTCCAAGTAATATTCCTCACTCACCTATCCGCGGTGAAAATACTGTAGGATTAGTTATTGAGCGCGTGAGAAAAGGCACAGACATGACCGACGGTTTGATGTGGTTCTGTGACGAGTGCAACCATAAATTGCATGAATACCGCTTCCCACTTGAGGACATCGAAAAAGATTTCTTATCTCGTTTCCGTGAATTCTACGCCTCTGAAGAAAATCGTACATGCGATAATTGCGGGCATGTGATGGAAGTAGATGAGCGCTTCGTTTAGGCAAACTTTTGTTTCCACTTGATATAGACAATTGCACTCAGGGACAGTAAACCAAGCACTCCCACCAATAACCAAATCCAACCTGAACCGCTAGGTGGTGGACTTACCGAAACATCCGTTCCAATCAAGATCGCGGATGACCAATAAAAGGGATGCGCACTCCTGTCATCAATATTTCCGCTTTCCAAATACTTCAATTTTGCATGAGTTAATGCCCGCGATGGAGAAAGGTTCTCACTCAAATCTTCATAGAAGTACTGCATGATGGCCGAATTCGACTCATGACTCACACTCCACAGATTCGTTACCGTCGATTGCGATCCAGCATCCAAAAAACTTCTCGCCAGACTCATCGGGCCTTCTCCCTGAAAGATCGTTCCTCTTCCTGTCTCACACGCATTCAACACAACCAAACTCGCAGGCAAATTCAATTGCAATAATTCGTTCGCTACCAACCGATGCTGTTTCGAATTCTCATCAGAAAAAACCATCCAAGCATCATTATTTCCTCCCGAATTTGTTCCTGCATGCGTAGAGATATGAAGAATGTCATATTTTTCAGCCTCCTTGAAAAAGCGACTCTTTGTTGCTTCTGCCCGATTGATTTCCACTCCTGAAAACTGATCCACTCCCACCTGTAACTCTTCCAGCGATTTCGGTAAATACGCGTACTCAGATGAATGTTCAAATACGGGAGCAACACCCAAGAATGACTCAGGAGCATGCTCTCCAAATTGATCCTGCGCGAAAAAATAAGCCGATGGTGCATAGTGAATCACGTGATCCTTCAACAGATAATTCATTTTCTTGAATGATGAACTCTTCGTATCCTCAGAAACCAATGCTTCAAACGGCAAGCTATTCAACATCCCATCTGGAAGAATCACCCAGTTTTTGCCCGAGATTTTCGTTGGAATTAACACGTCGAATAACTCCTTCCCTTCGCGTGCGAAATCCTCAGCTTTTGCTCCCATTGGATCATTCAATTCCGACATAAAGGATAACACCTCATCCTTCAATGTTTGACCTTGAATACGAACAAAACGGAAATTCTCCGGTTCACCTAGGATAGCATACGACCAATCGTTCCCTACAAAATAACTCAAGAGCTGCGTGTTCCGCTCTGCCATTTTCTGTTTTAGTCTAGATGCCGTTTCCCCTTCTAATCTTGAGTTCGCCTGTAAGCGATATGCTGGGAAAATCGAACGGATCTTTTGCTCCAACAGCTGAGAACGTTCATCGAGTTCACTCATCCTCTTCATGAGACGAAGCACTTCATAGGCACGGTTATCCTCTTCTGCCTTTCGGATATCCGCCTTGAACAGTGAGCGCTGAAATTTTAAGGCATTTTGTTCCTTCAAAAGATCTCGCATTTTTGGATTACTCTTCGCTAGTTCTTTGAACCCACGTTCTTCCGCCAAAACAATCGCCTTTGTTTGATCCATCAATGCGAAGGCTGAATCCACCCAAGATTTCTTTTTCTCTTGCTGATACAGATCGTAATACGTTCGCAGCGCCAATTCTCCTGTTTGATGAATTTCACTCGCTGCTCCCAACTTTGAATTGAACTCAAACTGTTCCGATCGTTGGACATCGACCCAATCAAAATAGGCTGTAAAGGCTCTGGCTGAAACCTCTAACCATTCCCCAGATTTTTCCTTTTGGAATAACTCGTATGCGACTTTGGCCTTTTGAACGAGCGCTTCTCCAATCACCACATCCGCAAAAAGTACATTTCTCGCAGGATTTGACAGATAATTTTTCACTACCACACCTTCCATCAACGCATTCAGCGCTAGTTGGTAATTTTCCATGGCCTTGCTCCCGTCATTGAGTACCGACCATGAGTTCCCCAGCTCCACAAAAGTTCGCGCAACAGCACGGTGTTTATGCGGATAGACCTCCATTGCTAAATCGTGGGAAGTTTGATAGTTCTCATGCGCCTGACTGTGCTCTCCCATATTACTATGAACTTTCGCCATGGTTGCTAGCACGCCAATTTTATACCGTCGTGCCGCGTCAAAGTGGTAATCTTTCTCATTTACCTCAGCAAGAACACGATCTAAGCAAGCGATACTCAAACGAGCCGACTTCATACTTTCTACGAAAGCTTCACTTTTTACTTCTGCCTCCGCTTTACTCGAATACAAAAGGCCCACACTAAACAGATTCGATGGGTCAATTTCAATTCCTTGTCGGAAGAGCTCAATCGACTTTTCCAGTTCACCCGAATTCATGAATGCACGACCAATATCGTTGTAGGCATTCATCAATGCCTCGGATTCCTCCGTATCCTCGCAGGCACGCTTGAACTTTTCAAGCATGGAAATTGCTATTTCATTCTCCCCTAATCGTGTGTAAATATTTCCGAGAGGTTGATACACGTATCGAGCCACGAAGTAATCGGAAGGTTGACATTTATCGAATTGTTTCAGCGCCGAAAGGTAGTCTTCCTTTGCTGCGAGGAAATCACCTTGTCGTTCATTGTATAAGTACGCGCGATTGGTGAAAATCCACGCCAGTTTTTCATACTCTTCATCTGTTTGCGGCTCTCTCCAACGCTGATCAATTGCTTCCGTAAGGAAATCTACCGCCATTTGAATATCTCCGCTATCTCGATGAATTTGACTTTTTGTTTTCAAATCCGACATCCAACTCAACAAAGAATCGGAAGAAGACGCTTTCTCTTCAACCTTTTCAGAAGATTTCTCAGCCTGGGTTGATGTCAATGTAGACACTCCCAGAACGATCAAAAACAACAAAGAAAAAAGCAGCACAAGTCGGTTCCTCATGCTGCTAAATTACAGAAATAAATCCTCGAAGTTTACCCTTGTTGTAGCTTTCGACGTTTCCGTTTTTCTCGAATCAAAAGAATGATTAACAACAAAATGATTCCAAGAAGTCCTCCCAAAATCCACCATAGCCATTTTTGGACAAAGCAGTTTGTTCCATTTTGATATCCACCGCCATCGCTCTCTGCAATTGGTTGATCGCACCCCACTTTCGTTACGTTAGTTGCAATGGCTTGATGATCATCGAAGAAAATTTCCGCATGCGCGACCACTGGAGAACCAAAAATGTAGTTGTTCTTTACTTTCACGTCAAATTCGATCTGCCCTCTAGCCATGTCAATTCGAGGCAAGTTTCCATCCACGCTCGAATACAGTGTGATGTCATGCATTTCAATCGTTAAAATGCGCCGATCATGGTCTACATGCCAAATAGCTCCACAGTTTTCTTCATACGCTCCGCGGATAGTATCACTTGATGTTGCCTTGCTTTGTCGACAACCTTGACCGTAGAACTTCAACGGAACCGTTACATTTTCAATAGACTCCAGATCGAGTTTATCATCTAAATGACATTCCACTCGAACGTATTCGGTTTTTCCTTTTCCGTCATTCTGAAATTTAACGGTGTAATGGATGTTTCCACCTCGGTAATCGCATTTTGTTTTCGCATCTGATTGAGCTATCATCATGTTTGGGTCGTGTGAATGTGCCACAGCCAACTGAATACTCGATTGATGATCTCCATTCGGATCGGTATAGGTTTCGGCTAGGGTATTGAAAAGCGTCACTTTCATATCCAGAAAATCCTCTCTGTTCGGTTTGATATAGACTGGAATGAGTAATGAGCGTTCCTCTCCAGGAGCCAAATTGTGGTAGGTAATCTCATTTTTATCTGGATCCCATCGCTCTCCATTTGGAAAATAGTGTTGATTATACAACAAACTACCGCATACGTCAGCGTAATCACCAACATCAATTCTCAACTTACCCTTTATCGTATCAGATGTTGAATTTCCGTAGGTAACAATCAGATATGCGGTATCTCGCTTGACAGCATTTCGATAATTCTGAACATACAGAAAGGTGTCCGTTCCGAGTACCTTTGGGAGATCGGTCCCTTCATGCTCCGTGGTAAACGTATACGTTAGAGGAGGCGGTCCACCTGTTCCATAGTTTTCCGTGGTGATATCGGTCATTTTTGCGATGTCTCCCTTGGGTATCTTGTAATGATTATGCCTTGGCTTTTCCGCAAAGCTAAAACCATTGTCACCACTCCACCACAAATGCATAAACCATGCATCAGGATCACTTGGTGCGAGAGGCACTACCTCAAATATGGTTGAGTCTTGATTGATACTCTCGTAATGAATAATGGAATCAGCTGTTTTCGGAGTTGTTCTTGGTAATTGTGCTAATCCGAAGAAAGCGTTACTTACTGCTACAAGCAATACTAAAAATTGAACATGTACTTTCATGATATAATGGTTTTGGTTACTAGTTACTTATTGGTTATGAGAACTCAATAAAACCTAACCAGTATTTTAATACCCGTTTTATGCGACGGAATATCTATTACATAAAACGGGGTTAAACAAAAAAGCCAGCTCTCACGAACTGGCCTTTCTTATGTTTAATAAAGATTAGTTTCCTCGAATGAGTCGCTCTTCTTTTCGTTCAAGTTTTTCAATGGGTTGGAATCCACCACCTTGACCTACTGGAACCGGATCACCACAAATCGTTTCTACCTGATTCGTTTCGATTGGATCGTTTTCATCAAA
>JBFHGY010000131.1:0-7144 GCA_041582905.1 Crocinitomicaceae bacterium
CGTGGTATTACCATTAAGAGTCACGCGATTCAAATGGACTACGAACTCGAAGGCACAAAGTACACCTTGAACTTGATCGACACTCCAGGTCACGTAGATTTTTCATACGAAGTATCTCGTTCTATTGCTGCCTGTGAAGGAGCGCTACTCATTGTAGATGCATCTCAAGGAATTGAAGCACAAACCATTTCGAATTTGTACCTCGCATTGGAACACGATTTAGAAATCATTCCGATTCTGAACAAAATGGACTTGCCTGGAGCAATGCCTGAAGAAGTAACGGACCAAATTGTTGATCTAATTGGATGTGATCCAAGCGATGTTATTCCTGCATCTGGTAAAACAGGATTAGGTGTCGACAAAATTTTGGAAGCGGTAATTAACCGAATTCCAGCACCAAAAGGGGATCCTAACGCTCCACTTCAAGCGATGATCTTCGACTCTGTATTTAATCCATTCCGTGGAATTATCGCGTACTACCGTGTACTAAACGGAAAAATCAGAAAAGGAGAGAAAATTCGCTTCCTCAACACAGGAAAAGATTACAATGCTGAAGAAATTGGCATACTAAAGATGTCAATAAGTCCGAGAAATGAAGTTTTGACAGGTGATGTTGGATATATCATTTCTGGAATCAAGAAAGCAGCAGAAGTAAAAGTGGGAGATACCATCACCAATCACGCCAATCCATGTCAGGATGCCGTGAGAGGATTCGAGGATGTAAAACCAATGGTCTTCGCTGGAATTTATCCGGTGGACACAGAAGATTACGAAGAGTTGCGTTATTCCATGGAGAAACTTCAACTGAATGACTCTTCTTTGGTATTCGAACCAGAATCATCCGCTGCTTTAGGATTCGGATTCCGTTGTGGATTCTTGGGAATGCTTCACATGGAGATTATTCAAGAACGTTTGGAGCGCGAATTCAATATGACGGTAATCACCACCGTTCCTAACGTATCGTACAAAGCCTATTTGTCGAAGAATCCTGACGAGGAAATGATCGTAAACAACCCTTCTGAGTTGCCAGATCCTTCCAAAATGGATTTCATCGAAGAGCCATACATCAAAGCGCAAGTAATTACAAAATCCGAATACGTAGGTCAAATTATGACCTTGTGTATTGAAAAGCGTGGAGAGTTGAAAAATCAGGTGTATTTGACGCAAGATCGCGTTGAAATCACGTTTGAAATGCCATTGGGAGAAATCGTCTTCGACTTCTACGATCGATTGAAAACTGTATCAAGAGGGTACGCCTCTTTCGATTACCATCCAATTGGATACAAGCGATCTGATTTGATCAAACTGGACCTTCTCTTGAATGGAGAGCAAGTCGATGCGTTATCAGCCTTGGTACACCGAAGCAATGCCTACGATCTTGGAAAGAAAATCTGTTTAAAGTTGAAAGAATTGATTCCAAGACAACAGTTCGAGATCCCTATTCAAGCGGCAATTGGAGCGAAGATCATTGCTCGTGAAACCATCAAAGCCTTACGTAAGGATGTAACCGCAAAATGTTACGGTGGAGATATCTCACGTAAGCGTAAATTGCTCGAAAAGCAGAAAGCCGGTAAGAAACGTATGCGTCAAGTTGGTCGTGTGGAGATTCCGCAAGAAGCATTCTTGGCTGTGTTGAAATTGAACGACTAACTTTACTCGAATCAGTTGATTTTAGAGCAATCGCTCTACTTACTTCTCACTCATTCCTTTCGCTCTCGGATTCGAAAGCATTACCTTTATGTGAACGAATCAAAGGGAGCGTAACATGAGAATCTTACTTACAGGTGCTACGGGATACATTGGGAAGCGACTTCTTCCTGCATTAGTCGAAGCTGGACATGAGGTAATTTGCTGTGTTCGCGATACACAACGATTCACCCCTCCTACATCCATGCTGTCCCAGATTTCTGTTATCGAAGTGGATCTACTCAAAGAGGAAACGCTCAAACACATTCCTACGGATATTGACGGTGCATACTACCTAGTTCACTCCATGTCTTCCTCCAAAGACTACGCTGAACTCGAAGAGCGCTGCGCGATTAACTTCCAAAATGCGCTGAAACAAACAAACATTGAACATGTAATATATCTCAGCGGAATCGTCAATGATGAGGAGCTTTCCGAACATCTCAATTCTCGGAGAAATGTCGAAATTGAATTGAGCAAAGGTTCCTATAAATTCACAACTCTTCGTGCAGGAATAATCATTGGCTCAGGTAGTGCATCTTTTGAAATCATTCGCGATCTAGTGGAAAAACTTCCCTTTATGATTACGCCAAAATGGCTAAACACCAAATGTCAACCCATTGGTATTTCCGACGTAATCGCCTTCCTAACCCAATCCCTTTTTAACGAACACACCTACGATCAAAGCTTCGATATCGGAGGTCCCGATATTCTTTCTTACAAGGAAATGCTTCTTGGTTTTGCCGAAAACCGTCAGTTGAAACGACGCATTTTTATTGTTCCAGTCATGACTCCCAAGCTCTCCTCTTACTGGTTATACTTCGTTACCTCAACCTCGTACAAGCTCGCCGTTTCTTTAGTTGACAGTATGAAAGTGGAAGTCATTTGTAAGGACAACCGCATCAATTCATTACTCAATATCGAACCGATTGGGTATGCTGAGGCTTTGAGCAGAGCCTTTCGTAAAATTGAAAACAACGAAATCATATCAAGTTGGAAAGATTCGTATTCCAGTAGTGGAATCAGTTACGATATTTCCGAGTTCATTGAAGTCCCTAAATTCGGCTGCTACTTCGACAAGCGAAAACGTACTATTGAAGATCGATCGAGCACCATCAATAAAATATGGAGTATTGGAGGAGAAACGGGATGGTATTACGCCAACTGGATGTGGAAACTTCGCGGATTTTTAGACAAACTCGTTGGTGGAGTTGGACTGCGAAGAGGTAGAACTCATCTCAATTCAATTAGCACCGGTGATTCCGTGGATTTTTGGCGAGTACTGTATGCCGATAAAGAAAAGGGACGACTTCTTTTATTTGCTGAAATGAAGTTGCCAGGAGAGGCCTGGCTTGAGTTTAAAATCGTGGGTAACGAACTGCACCAGACCGCTACATTTCGTCCGCTCGGACTCGCTGGACGACTGTATTGGTATTCCGTTCTTCCATTCCATGGACTCATTTTTAAAGGAATGCTCCGAAAATTAACGGAAAAGGAATAAGTTCCCTTCCCATCAACCCTCTGTACGCGAGAATCGAATCAAGCTAAGAGATGGAAAGGTAAGAATCAGGACGGTCCATATCTCAAAATACCCCAAATGCCCTATTGTCATTTTTTCTAGCCTCCGGTAGTTTTGCAAAAAACAATTGTGGGAAGATTATCCCCGTGAAAATTTATTCAATTCAAAATAAAACGACAATGCAAAAGTTCCTTTTAATCACGTCATTACTCATCGGTTTTATAACTTTCTTTACCAGCAATGCGCAGGCACAAAACACCGTTAGACTCGAGTCTGAAGCAAGTGTTACCATCGAAGAAATTTCCATTCATTATTCAAATGGTTGGAGTGGAAATGTGATGCCAGATTTAGGGCAAGACTATCTAATGCCAAACACAAGCATTGATATTCCACTTTCAAGTGGAGGACGTTGGGAGATCAAATTATGGGATGGTGAAAACGTTTACTTTTTAGTTCTTGATATTGACGAGTATGACAACATCACCTATATCACGCTCACAGACGATCTATTGAGAAGATCCATTTACTAATCACCGTTCTCTTGAATTTTGAGTGACTTTATTCATAAGTCTACCCTACTATTGATTCAATTATTATCATCCAAAAACTCCGTCCAAAATGAAACACTTTTTGTCAAAGAAACTGTTATTCTCACTAATCCTATTTACCCCTCTTTTAGTTCAAGCCAGAGATATCAGTGGGCAATACTTGTGCAACAATGTTTATGTTGCCAATACTGAAATTGCAGAACGTCCAGATGGTTCTATCAAACTGGACATGCAATTTTACAAAGGCATAGACATCCGCGAAATCAATACGATTCTGGTTCCTATCAACAATGAGAAATCCATTTTTGAAACGAAAGAAGATACTAAACACCCGTTACGTGTGGTAGTTAGTGATGATGCCGTGGAACTCTATTATATGAATCAGGCCAGAGCTATTAAGGATTATTTCTTGCTTTGCACGGACAAAAAACTCTTGAAAAGTCTCATGAAAGAGAAAAACCTTAAGAGTATGTCGAAACAACAAATGGCCATGATAAAGGAGGAAAAATACAAGAGCGAGTACAGCTCCAAGCCTGCCGTTTTTATCCCATCAAATCCAACTTCAGATTTCCATGCTAGGAATGCAGGGAAAGTCATTTTCTTCTCAGAAAAACCAGAAATCGGAAAGGAAGACATGTCTACAATTAAGACCCAATTTGTGCTTGGAGAAGAAATTTGGGCCATCGCTTATTTCCCCGTTGCTCTCGAAAAACTTCCACGTTTGATGGATACCAACCATGAGAACTTCCTAGAAGTGGGCTTCTTCGATTATACCCCAAACCTGACAGAAGAAGAAAGAACCATCGGAAGTCAGTCTGTATTAGCGTTGGATGAAACGATGAGAAAACAAAACTACTTTATCTTCCAGGTTATCCCAACAACAAGTGCATACAACAATGTAGATATCGAAAGTGCCGTATGGATCGTAAATAAAATTAAGAATCTGGGAACTTTCAATCATACGATCAAAATGACAATGGGTGATGATTACGACTATGACGATAGTGTAGATGATTACCAACCTTATTATGAAAACCTGTTTTCTGGAACCTTCGAATTGGACATGAGCGATAAGGAGACGGTTGAAAAATGGAGTAAATCACTAAATGATAGCGAATTTGAATCAAGAGAAATGCCAAATGTTCCAAAAGCTCCAGCTAGTTTTGAGGCTGATATTATAGCTAGATTAAATGGTTTGAATGATCGAAGAGGCTGGGACAGAAAATGGATAAAAGTATTGAACGATGGCGCTTGGAATTGGATCATCAGACGAGACGACTTCGGTTTTATTACAGAAAGATACGCTGGGTTCATCGGAGTTTTCGAGGATGAAGAAGGCTGCGGATATATGAAACTTACGCTCAAGCAAAAATACATCGATAACGGTCAGTTAGAAGAAACGATGTACTGGGATTATGAAGGAAGAGCATACTACGTTTCTTGTGAAAAGGCCAAGTAGAATTTAGAACCCTTTTCATACCTACCCATACATTCTCTATTTACCGGATACAACTGAAGAAGGCACTCTCAAAATTGTTTTGATCTATTGGAACGGTTTTGAGGGTGCTTCTCATTTTATGGAATACTGAATCACGTCTAAAACCGTAGATGGAAATACACGACTCAATAAACGCCAGAGTAAAAAGGGCTATGCTAAATTAAAATTCAGAGCGAACTGTATCAGTTCAGCATTGGAAGAAAAGCCACTTTTCTTGTAGATATTTTTCTTGTGTTTGGTAATGGTATGAGGAGACAAAAACAGCTTTTCAGCGATTTTTTTTACTTCAAACCCCTGACACACGAGCTGAATAACTTCTTTTTCTCGCTTGGAAAAAGCTTTGTAGAGTGGTAAGTGCTGTTCGATATAACTAGAAGAGTCGAAAAGCTTATTTACTTCTTCCTTAAAATCATCTACTTGTGTTATCGGACACGTAATACTTTGAAATATTTTTCGCTTATTATTGAGTCTTACACAGGTAAAATATACTTGGTACTCCGTTTCACCCTTCAATCGCAACCTTTGAAAATAACTCAGCGTTTTACTTTCATCATTCTGCGCTGCAAATTCCAATAAAAGATGAATACATCTAGGCAGATCTTCTGGATGCATAATATCGGCCAAAAATTCCGCTCCAGCTTCTTGTATTTCTTGTAGTGTTTTGCCGTACATCTGGCAACCCTTCTCTTCCAAGTACAGCAAGTGAATCGTTTCTTTATCATTCTCATGATAAAAGCCCAAAAAATCTTCGATGGCACCCTTGTCTCCCTCTAAATTATTCAGTCGAGCAAGAGACTTCTGAATATCTAAAACCCCCATTTTCGCAACGTTTACTTATGGATTTTAAATTTGACAGCAAAATCATAAAATCTAAAAAAACTATGAACATTCATTTTTCGGTAGATGTTGATTTTGTGATTCTTAACCGTGTGCACGGAAACACCCAACGCGTCTGCTACATCTTGCAGTGAACCTCCGCCACATAAATACTTACACACCTCAATTTCTTTTTTGGTCAGTAAATTAAACCTCTCCAGATTATCTTTGATAAAATTGACATTCTCGTAAATATCCGTGATACTCTGATTAAAAAGTTCCAAATCGTGAACAGGAACACTCAAATTCAAAATACGCTTGTCGTCCAACACCTTTCCTCGGGTATAGTAAAGCATTTCTTTGTGCGAAGGAAAAGTAACCCGTTGAAAAAACGAAACATGAGTCATCGAATCTTGATTATTGAGATAATCCAAATTGACATTCACCGCATTCGTTAAATCTTGAGGGTGGACAGTTTTTTGAAGATATGCAAAGCCCTCTCTATTCAACTCTTCCATGTCGATACCGAAATACTCTAACAGTTTTGGATCTGTTTCAATCACTGAGAAATCTTCCAATGAATTGATATGTAGATGACAGGGAATATGTTTTGTTATTTCTTCAATGGGTTTTTCACCAGCCTTGATTTGGCGAGAAACTTCTTGAATACTAAACTGCTCAAACATATAGCTATCTTTTTGACAATGAGTTAATTGAAAAGCCGCATTTCTTAAGAACTTTTAAAACTCGAGTCTCCTCGACAAAGATATGTAAAATGGACAAACTCATTTTTTAGAAATTGACGAATCCGAAGCGAACTGGTAATCCTAAATGGAAGGGATAATGATTTTCGAACAAATACAATAGACATGCGAATATCCCTGTCATTCTAAGTCTCGAACAAGTGAAACTAATCAATATAATTGATCCATACCTTCACTTCCAGATATTGTATCGATCTTTGCTTCATTGAATGTGATATCTTGACTCATGGAATAACTGACAGCGATGAAGGTGCAAGCGAGTAAAGTAGACTTAGTCATTGAAATGGTGTATGAATGAGTTCCTCAAGATATA
>JBFHGY010000132.1:0-7121 GCA_041582905.1 Crocinitomicaceae bacterium
CCTACATCCGATCGCAAAATGAGATCATCTCCTGTATTATTCAAACTTGGAAAACTAGAAACTCCCGTTGCAACCGCGAAAGAATCCACTCCCGATGTTTTTGTCAAAATCATGTAGCTATCTGGTAACAACCACTCCGAAGTAACTGTTCCGTTAGAAGAAGCATCGCCCAATTTCCAATCCAGTACATTGAAAATTTTCGTGCTTCGGTTGTAAATCTCTACGTATTCCACCAAAGGTTGACCTTGTGTTGGCGTTTCATCAAACATAATTTCATTGATGATTACATCTCCCGCCACAGGTGTTTCGGCGATCAAAAAGGCAAAACTGGTAGTTTGAGCTCCAGAAGTATTCAAAGCGATATCGGCAATTCCTGTTGTAGTTAGATCATAGTTTTGACCGTTTGCCAATGGAGCAGAAGGAACGATATGTACCAGTGCTGGATTTGTTCCATCGAGTGTGATGCTTGTAACACCTAATGCGGGAACGAAGGAATAATTTCCTGTTGTTTCTGCTGATGTTTGATCCAGCGCTTCGTCAAACAAGACATCAACCTGGTTCGCATTTATCGCTGTTGCACTCACTAAAACAGGAGGGTTCGTATCTACAATTTCATCTCCCACGTAAATGTCGTCATAGTAAAAATTGGTTGCGTTACTCACCGTATATTCGTTGAACATTCCGACATGCGTACCCAATAAATTGGCTGGATCATTTGCCGAAGCTACTAATCCGAAATTTGTTCCTCCGGCAGGATCAATGTAGAGCGACCAATTTCCTAAGTTGTCTCGAACGACACGAATTCCGATCGTAAAGCTCGTCGCGATTTGCCCGAGTGAACCCGCTAAAATTTCCGTATCTACACCTCCAATGACCTTGAACAAACGAACCGCATCATTCGACCCTGCTTCTCCTAGTTGAAGATAAAATCCATCTGGATCTGTTGTTAAATCGGCATTCGCTGCTGTCAAATAAATGCGTCCATAATTGCTAGATGATGGAGAAAATGCCTGACGCGTCCAAAATTGCCATTCCTTGTTGTCGAGAGTTGACAAGCCATGAGGTGTGCTCAAATAGGAAATTGCTGCAACCGTATTGTTCAACTGCAGTTGGTTCGATGCATTCACTACATAATCAGCTCCCGTTCCAGCCCAGGTGGGATTGCTCGTGAAATCGCCGTCTGAAAAATCGTCCGAAATCTGTCCAAAACAGGTTAGTTGTGTTAAAATAAACACACCGCTTAAAAAGTGTCGCATAGTTGATTATCTGTGAGGTTAAATATACTAATTTTGCGCTGTATCAGTTATTAAGTAAACCTGAAGAAATTATGAAAGTAGCAGTTGTTGGAGCAACAGGAATGGTAGGAAACATCATGTTGCAGGTCTTAAAGGAGCGAAATTTTCCTGTTACGGAAATGATTCCTGTCGCTTCAGAGCGATCGGTAGGTAAAACCGTTAATTTCAACGGAACTGATTACACAGTAGTTGGATTAGAAACTGCCGTTTCGATGCAGCCTGATTTGGCTATTTTCTCTGCTGGTGGGGCAACATCTCTTGAATGGGCACCCAAATTTGCAGCGGTTGGAACAACAGTTGTGGATAACAGCTCTGCCTGGAGAATGGACCCTGAAAAAAAATTGGTTGTTCCTGAAATCAATGGTGATTTGTTAACGGCAGACGATAAGATCATCGCGAATCCAAACTGTAGTACGATTCAACTTGTTTTGGCCTTGAAGCCATTGCATGAAAAGTATGCCGTGAAACGCGTGGTTGTTTCCACGTATCAATCAATTACTGGGACAGGCGTTGCCGCGACAACTCAATTGGAGAACGAACGCAATGGAAAGGAAGGTGATATGGCTTATCCTTACCCTATCGATAAAAACTGCCTTCCTCACTGTGATGTATTTATGGAAAATGGATACACGAAGGAAGAAATGAAATTGACGAAGGAAACCAAGAAAATTCTTGACCCTGCGATTAATGTAACAGCAACAGCTGTTCGTGTTCCCGTTGTTGGAGGACACTCAGAAGCGGTGAACATTGAGTTCGAATCCGATTTTGATTTGTCTACGGTTAGTAATTTGTTGCACAATCAAGATGGAATTACTTTGAAAGATGATCCAACGACGAACATCTACCCGATGCCAATTTACGCTGAAGGAAAAGACGATGTTTTTGTTGGACGCATCCGTCGAGATGAAAGTCAGGAGAATACGCTGAACATGTGGATTGTTTCTGACAACCTACGGAAAGGTGCGGCAACAAACGCTGTTCAAATTGCAGAAATCTTGGTTAAAAAAGGATTATTGAACGCTGCGCTAACGGCGTAATTTCCAATTTCGTTTTAGCACCGTTCCGCGGTAATCATCTAGTTCTTCCGTCACTCCCTTGTTTCTGAACTTTTGCATGGTTTTGAAGGTACCCTTGCCTTGCTTGTAGTCCATTTCGTCTGGGAAAATAGGAAGGATTCCCAAAAAATGAATCTCCCTTCCGTTCACGCGAACAGGCCTCAACTCTTCTTCGAGGAGAATAGGGTCGGTGAGAAAGAAGTGATTTTGCTTCATTGTTTCTGAAAGTGATTGCATGTCAGCTCCACATGGCATCGTATGTCCATGGCCGAACCATGTTTCTTTTTCAACGACATATTTTGCCAAGCGCTGAATCCACTGAAATACCCAATTCGTTCGTGGGTTTTCCATGTCTTCCCATTCCCAATAACTCGGCAGACAGAAATACAATTCATTGTACTCGCGGCCTTCTAATTTTTCAGGAACGGGCATCTCATAGTTACTCAATCCGTTTGTCATCAAGACAGAAACAGGACTTCGCAGCTCCAAATCCAACATAATCAAAGGCATTTCACCCTCCTTGGTAGGAACGTCCATCACGCGATGTGCACCAAATCGTTTTTCCAGTTCTTCTTTCACGTAGCAAAGATACATACAAAGTGAAGACCGTGAGCTTTTCTCACCAGATCTCATGTGATTCGAGACCTCAACCACCTAGAAAATTTCAAAAAAATTTGGTGAATTGATTCAATGTTACTAAATTGTTACCAAAACATTATCCAAAGATTTATTAATTGTTTACAAAACGTCTCTATATAGCCCTTGTTATCTCCTTATGTTCGAGTGTCGTTTGGTCTCAGTCTGACCGTGCATTCGTTCATTGGCAGAAGTCGATTGGAGCACAGGGTGAAGACGCGTTGAATGATATGGTGAAGGACGAAGACAACAATTTCTATGTTGTTGGAAGTACACAAACGCCAGGAAGTCAGTCGATGGATGTTTTGGTGTCGAAGTATTCGAGCGGGGGACATGAATTATGGTCACGCATTATTGGTGAAGCAGGAGATGATCGTGGTGTAGCCGTTGAATTACACAACAATACCTTGTACGTATTGGCTTCATCCACTTCGTCAACAGGAATTTTCAGTTCAAATAACGGTCGTGAAGATGTTCACCTTATTCAAATGAAGACTACGGGAACGATCATTTCTACAACGCAGTATGGAGGAAACCTAGCTGATATTCCCACGGATATGGCTATCGCATCAAACGGGGATGTACTCATTTCATTGAATTCAACTTCCACCGAAGGTGATTTTGACATGAATAAAGGTCAATCCGACATGTGGGTGCTACGAGCGACTGCGCAAGGTGACATTATTTGGAAGCAGAATTACGGAGGTTCCGATGAAGACTTCACCACAAAAATTGCTACGCTTCCCAATGGAGAAATCGTTTTTTCAGGTCATTCTTCCTCTTTCGATGGAGACATGATGCTCAATTATGGAGACTTTGACCTTTCATTGTTTAAGCTCAATCCTAACGGAACCATCTTATGGGAACAGAATTATGGAGGACTTCAAGCCGAAATTAGCGTTGATCTCCTAATCGATAACGATGCTCGCATCTTCCTGACTGGAAATACACAATCATTGTCGTTTGATATTTCGAAAAACGCAGGTTTCTCTGATGCATGGGTGTTGGAGGCAGACCCTTCGACTGGAGCCATTTTGTGGGAAGAAACGCACGGTAGTGAGTACAGCGACTACGCTTCAGCTCTTTCCTTGAACGAGTCGGGTGAGCTTTACCTCGTAGGAACAACCAATGCTCCTGTTTTTCATGGAGAAATTTCGGCTGGAAACAAAGATACCTGGTTGGCACGAGTAGATTCACCAGAAGCGATTGAACACTTGGCGCTTTTCGGAGGTAATGGTTTTGAAAATATTTCCACTTTCAGTTTGGAAGCGGATGAATCGATAATAGTTGTTGGAACGAGCAATTCAGAAGATCATCTCTTTTCTGATAACAAAGGGATGAGCGATGGTTGGTTGTTTCGTGTAGACATCAAAAATTTGGGGAGCAATTCAGATGAAGCCGTTTCTGCCCATCCCAATCCGTCCACTGGAGTTGTGTACTTGAATCAACTATCTACAACCGACGTGGTAACTGTGGTTGATCTATCTGGACACGTTGTTATTGATGCGTTCGTTCCGAACTCATTTTCTCAGGCTCTCGATTTAACGCATGTTACGGCAGGAGTGTACCTGATTCGTATCGAACGAGAATCAGACTCCGAGTTGATTCGTTTGGTAAAACAATAAGAGAATCCTCATCCCTTGAAAGAAAGGCAGAAGGGTTTACTCGATCACTTTCTCTAGCATGATCCAAAAAGCCTCACTTGAATTGACGCAACCCTGTGAAAGCATTTCATGAATTTCCTCTTCTCGCACTTTCGAATAGTTCTTCTTCGATCGGAAAATGCTCAACTCAGAAGGGTTTTTTACTAACGCATCGTGAATCGATTCCGCGGAAGACAAATCTACTTTCTCACTTTTCCTGTTGAGTGAAATGAGGTCAATATCCGATTCGTTAAGCTTGAACACCAAACATGAAGAAGACGATCGGTGCTCAATAAACTTCAATTTTTCGTATACCTTTTGAAGCACCGTATCTGAAAAAAGTCCTACAAGTTTTGTTGCCTTCTCGGGATCAGATTGATTCATTTCAACCCATTCCTCGTTCGAAACACCATTGGCGATGGCAAAGTGCTTGAAATCTTCATTGAAGATCTCCATTTCTTCTGTTGTAAGCATTCTGTATTTCATCGCTGCAAAGGTACAGAATCATCAGAAAAAAGTGGTTTTATTCATGGTAGATATATTTTCTGACGTAGCTTTCCTTTCCTTTGTAAAAGGATGTTTTGGACACAAGCAAACCATCGGTGTTGTAGGTATATTTCATTGAACTTTCGCGGTTCTGTCGTTTCCCAAAGGTATGCTTCACTTCCACTACTTTATCGTTTTCTCCGAATGTCCAAACTGTTTTGCTTCGCAGCTTTCCTTTTTGATCATAATTCATCGACGTTCGAACGTTGTTCTCCTTTTTGGTAGACCATACTTTCTCTCCCGTTTCCTTTTCACACGTTGATGCGTAATTCACAGAATCTTTATCGAAATAATGCGCGTACAGCAGCACTTCTCCGTTCTCCACCTTTCGGATATGATTCACATACGATCCATCATTATTTTCCTCAACAACTGTGCACAAGGTAGATGTTGTTTTTTGATCCTGTGCTTCCCCTTTTGGTTCACAGGTGTAGTCCCATGTTCTGATAATTTTATCATTTCGAATGAATTGTTGGCGTTTCACTTTCCCATTCTCGTATTCATAGTCCATTGCGTAGGAACTTTTCAACTTTCGACCGCTTTGCAACAGGCTGAACGCTATTTTTTCGTCTTCTGTGTAATCCATCAATACTCGAGATGACAGACGTTCATTTTCAAATACTTCCTTCTTTGTGAGTAATCCGTTCGCGTATTCATAAGAAGATAATTTCTCTTTTCTTCCCGTTTGTTTGATCGATTGAATGAGTGAATCCTGGACATACGCATAATGGACGGTGTCTTTGGGATGTTCAATCATTTTGATCCTTCCTCGGTCGTTGAATACGTAGTGAACGCTAGTCGTTTTATTCTGATTTTTTCCTCGCTCAATCGTTAAGGATTGAATCCCCTTTTCTTTGAGGTCATCCCAACGTATATCCGTTCCAACATAGTTGAAATCATTCATGTCGATCTCCGTTCCAAAATGGTGCAGTCGGTTGAGGTAATACTTCGCTTGATTGTCTTTTGAATGTTGCGCGACGGCAATGGTTGGCACGCTGAATAGGGCTAGTAAAAGTAGTTTCATATTTGTATTCTGTTTGCATGTATAAGAAACATCACTTTTTTGGTTACAACACTTTTTGAAAGTGTATTTTTGTTCTATGCAGAAAAAAGGTATTGCGATCTTAGGATCAACAGGTTCCATTGGAACGCAAGCATTGGAAGTAATTCAGGCGTATCCTGAAACATTCGATTTACAAGTAATCACGGCGAATTACAATGCTGATTTACTGATCAAGCAGGCAATTGAGCACAAACCAAACATGGTTGTAATTGCTGATGAAACGCAATACCAAAAAGTAAATGATGCACTGTGGGATCACGACATCAATGTCTATGCTGGAGCGGATGCTTTAGCGCAGGTGTGTGAAACACAAGAAGTAGATACTGTGTTAACCGCTTTGGTGGGTTACGCAGGGTTGAAGCCCACTTTGACAGCCATTCGAGCAGGAAAAAACATCGCTTTAGCGAACAAGGAAACGCTTGTTGTTGCCGGTGAAATTGTTACAAAAGAAGCAGCCGAAAAAGGTGTGAATATTTACCCCGTGGATTCTGAGCACTCTGCGATTTTTCAGTGTTTGGTAGGTGAATTCCACAACAAGATTGAGAAGATTTATTTGACCGCTTCAGGCGGACCCTTCCGTGGTTGGACGCGAGAGCAATTGGTCAACGTGAAAAAAGAACAAGCGCTGAAG
This sequence comes from Crocinitomicaceae bacterium, assembly GCA_041582905.1. Lineage (GTDB taxonomy): Bacteria > Bacteroidota > Bacteroidia > Flavobacteriales_D > Crocinitomicaceae > UBA4466. The sequence continues at coordinate 6,870 of JBFHGY010000132.1, forward strand.
CATCCAAATTGGGAGATGGGAGCGAAAATCACCATCGATTCTGCCAGTTTGATGAACAAAGGATTGGAAGTGATTGAAGCGAAATGGCTTTTCAATTTACGTCCTGATCAAATTGATGTAATTGTTCATCCTCAGTCAATTGTGCATTCCATTGTACAATTTGAAGATGGAAGTATGAAGGCTCAAATGGGCTTGCCCGATATGAAATTGCCGATTCAATTTGCGCTGACTTATCCAGATCGATTTAAGACA
>JBFHGY010000133.1:0-7116 GCA_041582905.1 Crocinitomicaceae bacterium
GTGTATTGTCTGCGGGAAACTAAATCGACACTATAGGCAAGCAATTCGTTGTTTTCACTCACGCTTTGTCCTCCTACGGCAAAGTAACTCTGTCCTTCCGCCATTTTCGGCATGTTTAACAAGATACTCTCTGGAGCTGATTCGTCACCTTTTTTTCGACAGTAGAGAGGGTAATCTTGCCCTTCTTCGAATCGACTGTAGTATAAATAACCGTTTACTTTAACCGGTACCGATTGATCATCTTGTTTGATTCTTCCAACAATCTCATTGTAAAGCGTTTCTTGCAAATCTTCTGTTGGCTTCATGACCTCATTCAAGTAGTCATTTTCCGCGTTGAGGTAGTCGAGAACATCCTGAGTTTGAGCATCAGGAGTTTCTGCTTCTTTTTGATCGTCAGTTAAACGCATCCAAAAGTAGTTGTCAACACGCGTATCACCGTGGACGGTGAGTTTCTTTTCAATCTTTTTTGCTTGTGGTGCTTGTGTCATATCTTTAGTTGAAGAACAGGCCGCGAGAAGAATCACGGAAATTGTATAAACGAATTTTTGCATGGCTCGGAGTTATTGCCGAAAAGTAGTAAAATGAGTTAACATTTGAGGTTTGTCAAGCGATAATATCACCGAGTTTGACACTTTTTTTGTAATTTAGCTCATAGGTTAGGTTGAACACTACGAAAATGCTCATTTCGAAACGATTAATTATCTAAACTCCCATGGATGACGTTCTCTCAACAAAAGTATGAATGCGTATCCGAAATCATATCCCAGATAGTTTCTTGTTTGTAGCAATAAGCTCTTGACATGCACATTTTGAAGTGTTCGAATAGTACTACTCGCATTTACTTTACTAAGATGAGCAAACAACTAGAAATTACGTATCGCGGAGCCTCGCAACTTTTGGATGTTAAGGATATCCTATACATCAAATCAGACAATGTTTACGTTGAAATTTTCACGACTGAAAAGAGACACATTCAGCGAAAATTTCTCGGGGAAGTAGCCAAAGAATTGCCTTCGAACTTTGTTCGTGTGCACCGATCGTATTTGGTGAATATGGACTTCGTATCTGAGGTGAAACGAAGTTACATTCGTGTAGGAGATCACAAAATTCCTGTTTCACGAAAGTTTAAGCTGGAAGAGGCTTAATTCATTAATTTTCAATTGATTTTAATATTGCTGGGTAAGTTCTATATTCAGTTGGTGGCGTTTTTTTGAAAAAAAATGGCGTACCTCGGTTAGGTTATGTTTAAGTGTTGGCACTAACGGTCAAATAACTTAAACAATCAACATGAAAAAGAGAATTTTACTAGCAATGATGCTTTGGGCTTCAGTGGGAACTGTGTCTGCTCAAAGCCAATCACAGTGTTTTGGACCAGATGAAGCCGTTAACGGTGATTTTCAGAGTTACACGGGCGCCGTTACGCAGTCCAACACGTGGATTAACAACAATCTTGATAACTGGACAGTATCTCACGGAACACCATCACCTTCTGGGAATTTGGCGATGTGGATGTGGTCATACAACGGAGGTGGAGAAGGTGTGTTCATGAATCATACGTTCAATGCTGGTCAGACCTACAGACTAACCTATACCATCAATCAATCGACGGATGCGAATCCTACTTCGACCTTTCTGGTAGATCTTACCAACGGCTTACAAGGAAGTTCGAGCACAACGATTCCTACGCCGAGTTCACAATTTGCCGTTTCAAACCAAAACTGGAGTAATCCGGGAACAACACAAACAATAACAGAGGTGTTCACTGTTCCTGCTGGACAAACGTTCTCTCAGTTATGGTTCCGTCCTTACCTTGCAGGACAGCCTAATCCGAATCAAGCTGCTGTGGTACTGGATAACGTTACCATTGAGCAAATGATTGCATGTCCTTGTGATGTCAACGCTGCGTTCGAATACCAAGAGGCGAGTTGTGCCATGGAGTTCTTTAATGCTTCCGTAGCAGGATCTGATCCATCCAATCAAATTTTAGGATACGCTTGGGACTTTGGTGATGGTACAACGAGTACGGAGGCAAATCCAACTCACAACTTTGCAGCGCCAGGTGTTTACGATGTATGTTTAACAACTTGGGCGGCGTCTGGTACAGATTGTTGTACGGATGTGATGTGTCAAACGATTGTTGTTTCAGACAGTTGTACACCATGCGATTACATTGCGGCAAATGCACAAGCGGCTGTTTCAGTAGCTGGAGGTACAACGGAATGTGTATTCACTGCGTCGGGAGTTGACAACGATTTCCCAGGTGCTACTGGATACCATTGGGATTTTGGAGATGGAAATTTTGGTTCAGGAAAAGAAGTGGAGCATACCTACGCTACGGCAGGTGCGTATGTGGCATGCTTAACAGTGTACTATCAAGATCCACAAACAGGAGATTGTTGTAGCTATGAGGTGTGTATTGATGTACCAGCCGGATCTGCAAGTGTTGAGCCGACAGAATTAGATTTGGGTGCGATTGATTTATATCCAAACCCTTCAACGGGTGTATTCAATGTAAAGATCAAGAAGGATCAGGTGGAGAACATTGAAGTATATACGCTCGGTGGACAATTGGTGAATGAAGTGAGTATCGAAAAGGGGAACAAGACAACTACTATCGACGCTTCTAATTGCGCTTCTGGAATGTATATGGTGATGATCAAGAGTAAATCAGGTCAGTTCTATTCAAAGAAATTGATTATCGAATAGTTAATTGGTTACTAACTATTTGTGCGAGGGGTCCCGAATTTTCGGGGCCCTTTTTTCTTGAATACAGGAGTGAAACGGATTTTGAAATGCCTAATCGAAAGTGGTGTGCGATAAGATGTAACCCAAAAGCAGATCTTAAGTTATTATTGATAACCTAAAAAATCAATTCTTATGAAAAAATCAATCACTCTTTTCGTTTTTACAATTTTCAGTAGCTATTTCTGCTTTTCTCAAATGAATGAGGACTACAAGATCACACATTTAATTGCAGGTGGAGGACACAATTTTCAAATTACTGGCAATCAGTCAGGAATAATGGTTGATTCGCTTTTTACTAATCTTCCTGAAGTCAAGAGGAAAGGATATGTTTGGAAATTTAAAAATGTTTATATCCCAAGTTTAGACCAATATGTGACCTTTCAGGTACATCAAGGTGTCGCAGGAGTAGAGAGCAATGGTCGGGGATATTTTAACACATTTGTTTCTGAAAAATATAAGGCCGAAAGATTGGAAAGAAAAAAGGAAAATGAAAAATTGGCAATAATTATTTACGTTAAGCGCGGTAGAAATCACGTATTAAAAACTGATGAAGAAGCGAAAATTGTAAAAGACTATTTGCTTTCAATCTGTGGATAATTTTATTAACGTGCGGTAATAATGGTGTACGATTACATCGAGAGAGGCACCACTTAATTGGTAGGAAACGCCGAGGAAGCGAAAGTCTCAACGTACGCTTATTTCTAGCTTAGATGTATTTTCCGTGCGAAACGAGAAGAGTTAAATGATTGTCGAAATGTCGTTCTTGTTTGCTTCAGTTTCCGTTTTGCTATTAAGATTTGAATAATATGATGTAGCAGAACAGTTTGTTGATCTTTACGGAAGCATGGAAACAAAAAAAAAGGCTGATCAAACGACCAGCCTTTTTTTATATCTGAGTGTGTATTACTCTTGTTTGTATTCACTGTGCCATACAGCATCCTCTGGTCCGTCACCTTTGTGACCATCCAATTGGATTACGAAACTCTTCGCTGGGAAGTATGGTGTAATGTGAATGTCCAAAAGAACGCGATCTTTTTGGTTTGGATCTTGCTCAATTTTCATCACTTTAAACTTCTCGATCAAGCTTGAAGGACCTTGGATTCCATCCAAGAACTTCACGATTTGACTACGAAGGTCTGCTTCTGTACGAGTTGTCCAGTTTTCGAATGCTCTTCTGTTCAAGAAGTCGAACAATACTTTAGTAATGTGATCGAATACACGAACAACAGAATACGTTTGAAGCCCAAGGTTATCTCCATTAAACAATGTTTTAGCAGAGAATGCCATTACTTTACTGTATTCATTTACCATTGGTACAAGTCCTGCTCCTTCTAATTCAGAGATCTCACTCTTCTTAAGATCGAAACGAACGTTCTCAACTTCGTTGATACCACCAAATTTCTTACCGGCAACAACTTGAGACATCAATGTTCCGTAAATCTTTCCAGCCAATGCTGATGAAGGTGGAACGTATAGGTGATCCTCTTCTCCTGAAACTTCGTCTCTCTTACGTCCAAGCAACCAGTTACAAGTCATCAATGTGTTTGATTTCCAAACATCACCTCCTGTATGGTTTGCGTTAACGAAGATGTCAAGTACGTCGTCTGGAGACTCCAAATCTTGGAAGTCAGTTACCAAAGCTGCTTTGTTTTCGTAAGCAATTTTAGACCATTTGTCCAAGATTGCGTTCGAACCAAGGTAACCAGGAACGTTCAAGATTCCGTAGTTGTTACGAAGATCCAAACGGTCGAAGTTTTGCTTCAATTCGTTGGCAACAAAATCGATAAACAATGGGTTGTCAAGGTCACGCAATTGATCCATATCTGCATTCAGAATGGTAATATTTTTAACCTTGTCTTCTTCAGTATTTTTGTAGAAGTGCGCTACAGAACGGTAAGAACGCTCCAAATCTTTGGTTGCGTCAAGAACTGTCTTCATGTTTGCATTCAATACTTCATCCGCTTTTTGAGATTTCTCAACAGCGATATCACGAAGTCCTTCTACATCTTTTCCAGATTTCAACAATTCGATCCAGATATTCAAACGGTTAGAAAGAACATCTCTCTCTGAATCCCACTGAGCATCTTTCAAGAAGATGTTTCTTCTCGCTTTTCTCTTTGGGTTCAAGTTTGAAAATCCGTCGATGATATTTTCCAAGAATGAAAATCCACCGTATTCCGCTAAGACGTCAATTGCGGATCCTGCTACCGCTGCTCCGGACGATTGACTAGCAACTTCTTTTTTTCCAGCTTGTGTTTTTTCAGCCATAATAATTTCGTGTTTCTAGGTTAGTTACTTATTATTCATTTCAGCCAAAGATGACTCAAGCACTTCAATCATTGCAGCTCTCGTATCCGGATTGTCCAATGCCTTCTTCAATGCTCTGTTCGACGTCAATTGGCGTACAATCTTCGTATGTTGTTCCTTCTCAATGTTTACTTTGTTCAAGAACTGGCTGTTTTCTTGGATAGCCTTTGGGTTGAAATCTCCTAGATTTTTGAAATTGATCGTTTCCTTTACCTCAGAACCGTTTTCATCTTGGAATGTAGCCGCAATTTTTGGCTGGAATTTGTCAAAGACCTGCTCGACTGTTTCAAGTTTGTAAACTGCCTCTGGTGTTACAGGTGCTTCGCTCGTTAACTTTTGAATTAAAAGTGTTCTATTGGATGGTATGTTGGATATCGCTTCGCTCGCGTCCTTTTTTACTTCATTACCTCCAATGCCGTAATTGTACATCGACATAATAGTGACCGGGTTTATTAGTTAATAATTTGTATCTAAATTTTTCCGCTTTTCCTGAATTCTTCTTTGCCCGTCAGAATTAGCGCAAACGCAAATTAGAAAAATATTTCCAATTCAGCGACTAAAAAAAAATCAATTTTCAATTTTTTCTCAATTTCTTCTCTGGTGTGAAGTTGTTAAATTTAGTTTTTTTAACGTTTCAGTATTCTAACTCAATGTGTTATGGGTGGCTAGAGTCAGAGGTTTTCAAGAGTGTATTGTTGAATATTTTTTTTCAATCATGGTAATTTTATTTTTTTCTCATTTCTCAAATGTGTTTTTCACTAATTATTTAGTAATATTAGCAGTTCTTTGAATCCTAAAAATATTATTACACCGAAATCGCTAATCACCCTATGAAGTACATTAAACTTCCAATAAACTTTGCGGACATCGCTCAGGGGAAATCAAAATCGTATTGTTCTTACGAAGAATCAATCGCGCAATATTTGATGATGATGATTACTTCTCGTTATGGAGAAGTGGTAAGTCGTGCTGACTTTGGATCAGCTATTTGGGAATTGGAGTTTAATCAAATGGTCAAGGTACATCAGTGGGAAGAATTGGTGGAAAGATCACTTCGCGACACCATGCAAAAGTATGAGCACAGGTTAACCGATTTGAGAATCGATGTGTCACTCATACAAATCGACAAAAGTGTATCCGATTTTGATGATCGAACGGAGGTGAGAAAACAAGCATCTATTTCTGTGGAAGGTAAAATGAAAGAATCAGGGACAAAATTTATGTTTAATACGCAACTCCTAGTGAGTCCGTTGTCACAATAAATTAGAACATGGCAGTTGTAAAAGGAACCGATTTTAGAAGTATTAAAGAACGTTTGTCAAAACGTGCAATGGGTTTGTGGGGAATTGATAACCGGGCAAAAGTTGATCCTGTTATTGATATGCTCCTCGACGTGTTTGCGTACGAGTTGACACGTGTAAATGAAGAAATAAAGATATCTGATGGTAAGCTCCTTGAAAGATTGGCGCGCATTATGGTGGATGAGAGATGGTCTCTTCCAGCTCCGGCGCATGCTCTTTTAAAAATGGTGCCCATCGATGAAGACCTAGAAGTACATAGAAAAACACAGTTTTATCATTCCAAAATGGAGTTTGGTGAAACTAGAGACGTGTTTTTCACTCCCCTTAAAACGCATAAATTGACGGCAGGATATGTGAGAGCGGTTGTGGTTGGTGATAAATTAACCATCCGTGATGAGGCGGCAAATCCTGAGTTTGAGGTGAGAGCGCTCAAAGACAAAAGAGTCGAAGATTTTACGGTTTGGTTAGGTGTCAAGGTGGATAAAAATATTCTAAAGGATACAACCGAATTGCCACTTTGCATGTTACTGAAGGACTCGAATCTCGATAGCCAGTTGAGAACCACACGTGCGTACGATGCGGATGGAAGCGAACTTTCAATGGTGAGTACATTCAATGCGGAGGAAACGGTTGAAATGGAGCACTATGCGGAAAGTGTTTTTCGGTACTATGAGAACTACCTATACGCTGTCAATATCTCTGAAGGAAGTAAAGAGAAAAAATTGATCACCAAACAGTTCAAGGATATTTTCGATGCGCTTGA
>JBFHGY010000134.1:0-7082 GCA_041582905.1 Crocinitomicaceae bacterium
CACTTTCGATTATCCACCAATAAAAAATCCTCGATCTCAAAACGTTTGAGACCGAGGATTCTTTATTATTTCCGTTTCGAATTAGAATTCGAAGTTGTTCATGAAATCTGTTGTGAAGTCTCCTTCGTTGAATTTTGGATCTTCCATCAATTTTTGGTGGAAAGGAATAGTTGTTTTAATTCCTTCGATGATGTACTCATCCAACGCTCGCTTCATCTTCTTGATCGCTTCTTCACGTGTTTGTGCAACAACAATCAATTTTGAGATCATCGAATCATAGAATGGAGGAATAGCATATCCTGCATATACGTGCGTATCGATACGAATTCCGTGTCCACCTGGTGAGTGGTAGCTGGAAATTTTTCCTGGTGAAGGTCTAAAATCAGCATGTGGATCTTCTGCATTGATACGACATTGGATCGAGTGCAATTTTGGGTAATGATTTTCCCCTGACATTTTCTCTCCAGCCGCCAATTTGATTTGCTCTTTGATCAAATCATAGTTGATCACCTCCTCTGTAATTGTGTGCTCAACCTGAATACGCGTGTTCATCTCCATGAAGTAGAACTCACGGTGCTTGTCAACCAAGAACTCAACTGTTCCTACACCTTCGTAGTTTACCGCTTTTGTTGCCTTGATTGCCGCTTCTCCCATGCGCTCACGCAATTCGTCTGTCATAAATGGAGAAGGAGTTTCTTCTACCAATTTTTGGTGACGACGTTGGATGGAACAATCTCTTTCAGATAGGTGACATGCGTTTCCGTATTGGTCCCCTGCAATTTGAATCTCGATGTGACGTGGCTCCTCAATGAATTTCTCCATGTAGATTCCGTCGTTTGCGAAGGCTGCAGCCGCTTCTTGACGCGTAGAGTTCCAAGCAGACTCCATCTCCTCTTCTTTCCACACGATACGCATCCCTTTTCCACCACCTCCAGCAGTTGCCTTCAAGATGATCGGGTACTTAATTTTTTTGGCTGTTTTCTTAGCGTCATCGAGGTCTTTCAACAAACCTTTCGAACCTGGAATACATGGCACGCCTGCAGCAATCATTGTTGCTTTCGCACTTGCTTTGTCACCCATTCCTGCAATTTGCTCTGGCGTAGCACCAATAAACTTGATGTTATGCTCTTGACAAACGCGTGAGAATTTTTCATTCTCAGAAAGGAATCCGTATCCAGGGTGAATTGCATCTGCATTGGTAATTTCCGCTGCGGCAATAATATTTGGAATCGACAGGTATGAATCGGCACTTTTCGCTGGTCCGATACACACTGCTTCATCTGCAAAACGAACAGGTAAACTGTCTTTATCCGCTGTAGAGTACACGGCAACCGTTTTGATTCCCATTTCTTTACATGTGCGGATTACGCGTAGTGCGATTTCACCTCTGTTCGCAATTAATATCTTTTTGAACATGGTCATATTGTTCTTCTTAAAAGTTCGCAGTTAAATCCAAGAGGATTCAACCATCAATAAAGTTTTACTTAAGATGGATCTACCAAGAAAAGTGGTTGGTCGTACTCAACAGGAGTTGAATCGTCTACCAATACTTTTACGATTTTTCCAGAAACCTCAGATTCGATTTCATTGAACAATTTCATTGCTTCAATGATACACACAACGTCACCTGGCTTCACTGTATCTCCTACAGATACGAAATTGTCTTTGTCTGGTCCAGGAGAACGGTAGAAGGTTCCGATCATTGGAGATAAAACAGTAATGTATTTTGAATCGTCTGCTGCTGGTGCTTCAGGTGCTGCCGCAGCTGGTGCAGGAGCAGGAGCCGCCGCTGCTGGTGCAGGCGCCGCAACCGCTTGAGGGATTGCTTGTGGAGCTTGAACAAGAATTTGCTTTGCTTCCGCTTTTTTATCTTCCGACTTGATCGTCAGTTTGAAATCTTTTTGTTCGATCTCTACTTCCGTAACGTTTTGTCTCGCGACAAATTTGATAAGATCCTGTATCTCTTTGATATTCATTTTCCTTCAGATTTATTTAGTAAAAATACATTAAATTCGATTCTGTCCTACGAATTGTACGCCCATTTTAGGTAAACAGCTCCCCAAGTGAAACCTCCACCGAAGGCTGACAAAATTATATTATCGCCTTTTTTCAATTGCTTTTCGTAGTCCCACAAACACAATGGAAGCGTTCCAGCCGTCGTGTTACCGTACTTCTGGATGTTGATCATTACCTTTTCTTTTGGTAACCCCATTCGGTTTGCCGTTGCGTCAATAATACGCAAGTTTGCCTGGTGAGGAACGAGCCAATCGACATCATCACTTCCCAGGTTATTATTTTCCATGATTTTCGCAGACACATCTGCCATGTTGGTTACCGCGAACTTGAACACTTGTTTTCCTTCTTGGTGAACATAGTGCATGCGCTTTTCAACGGTTTCAATCGAAGCTGGATTTGCTGATCCTCCTGCTGGTTGGAGCAAGTATTGTTTTCCAATTCCATCAGAGTGAAGGATGAAATCTTGAATTCCCATTCCTTCTTCGTTTGGTTCCAACAATGCAGCACCGGCACCATCACCAAAAATCACACATGTTGCTCGATCTTGGTAATCGATAATTGAAGACATTTTATCTACTCCAATCACCATTACTTTCTTGTACTTCCCTGTTTCGATGAACTGAGAACCTGTTGAAAGTGCGTAGATGAATCCTGAACATGCCGCATTAAGGTCGAATCCCCAAGCATTTGTCATTCCAGTTGCTTCACAAACGATGTTTGAAGTACTTGGGAAAGGGTGATCTGGTGTTACCGTAGCAACAATTACCAAATCGATATCCTCTGGTTTGTTCCCTGTTTTCTTCAATAAACCTTTTACTGCCTCAATACACATATCAGAAGACGCGCCATCTCTCATGATTCTACGCTCTTTGATTCCTGTTCGAGTAGTGATCCACTCATCGTTGGTATCTACCATTTTCGATAGATCTTCATTCGAAAGGATATGCTCAGGCAAGTAACCTTGAATTCCTGTAATGGCAGCCGTAATCTTTCCCATAGTTTCTATATACTTCGTTTTACTTGAAGTCCGCTTAATGCTTACCTTCAAGTATGAATAATCTTATTGTCTGGCAATAATTCGTTCGTTTAGCTCCGCCAAAGATGGGAATTTATATTGTATCCAACTCAATAAACAACGAAAGGCCACTCAAGAATACTCTTGGTCGCCTAGTACGTCAATATGTTACCTGAACGATTTCTCTCCAGTAATGTCCGCGTTGGACACATCAGTAGGAGTGAAATCACTTCCAAGTACATTAATTCCAATCTTCATACGAATGAAGAACTAGTGGCAATAATTAAATTGCTACTTCCTTTTCTGCTACAACTTTCCCTTTGTAGTAAAGTTTTCCCTCATACCAGTGAGCATGGTGGAACAAGTGTGGTTGTCCAGTTGTTGGGCATGTTGCGATGTTGTTCGCTTCCGCCTTTACGTGTGTTCTTCTTTTGTCTCTTCTCGTTCTCGAGATCTTTCGTTTAGGATGTGCCATCTCTATCTATTTATATTCTTTAATATCTTTTCTTGTGAAACTAACGTTTCAAGTTTTTCAATGCTGCCCAACGCGGATCTACATCCTCATTGTCGACATCATCATTTTCGTCTTCCATTTCATCTTCTTCAGAATCATCGAAGTCTTCATCGTCATACTCCTCATCATCGTCTATCGAATTCACCATGTATTCTTCGAGGTAATCGAGCATTTCCTGATTACATTCTCCTTCTTCGTGAACAGTTCTTGAAGGCAATAATACCGTCATGAACTCAAGAAGGGAATGCTTCACATCGATTTCAAACTCTTCCGGATATACAGTAACGATTGTCTCGTCTTCTTCCTCTTCCGTTCCGAACTTGTAAATCAAGCGAAATGATCCTTCAATTGGAACATCCATGGTATCGTTGCAACGACCGCACGGTGTTTTTACGATTCCGTCCAATTGAAATTCTCCCACCATCATGGTTTCTTTCTTATCCAAGGTGAAATCAACGTGGACTTCTCCTTGTTGGATAATTGAGTATTCAAATGTTTCAAAGAACGTGTCTGTGATATCAAACGCAAATTCGTGCTTCCCTTGTTTTAAACCAACAAACGGAATAATGAATTGCTTATCGTCCGATTTTGCCACTGACTCTTCTATTTTACCGACTTTCGAACTTCGTGTCTATCAATGATTTCTCACAGAAAACGACACTTCATTCCGAAGGCGGGCGGCAAAGTTAACTAATTTAACCGAAAGATGTTGATATCTTTCAATGAAATTTAACCCTCGTTGCGCTTGTTCTCTCTTCCTCTCTTCTCTTTAGGCTGAGAAACCAGCACATTTGCCGTGATTTCTTTTTCAAATTTATGATTGCGAAAAACATCCATCGCCAAGTAAATCGCTTGACGCATTGAATCTCCAGACGCTTTGTTTTCTCCTGCGATATCGAAGGCTGTGCCATGATCGGGTGAAGTACGAATAATCGGAAGTCCTGCCGTGAAATTCACTCCTTCATCAAACGCCAAAGCCTTAAACGCTGCCAATCCCTGATCGTGATACATGGCGAGTACTCCATCAAACTTTGATCGTGAGCCTGAACCAAAAAAGCCGTCTGCGGGGTATGGACCATAGGCCAAAACACCTTCATTTTGTGCTCGATTGATCGCCGGAATGATCGTTTCGCGTTCTTCCTCTCCCATTTTCCCGTTTTCTCCAGCATGTGGATTCAATCCGAACACGGCAATTTTAGGACGCTGAATTCCAAAGTCTTTTTTGAGGCTTGCATTGAAAGCATTGATTTTGTCCACCACTTTATCTATCGTAACGGAAGTGCTCACGTCTTTCAATGCAATGTGTGAAGTCACCAACCCAACACGCATTGTAGAAGAAACCATTAACATCAACGCTTCATCCTGCCCTGCCATGTCTGCCAAGTACTCCGTATGCCCTGGAAATTGGAATCCCGTTTTCGCCATTGCCTCTTTCGAGATAGGAGCTGTAACTAGTACATCAATTTTCCCTGAAGCCAAGTCTTCGGTAGCCGCTTGCAACGATAAGAAAGCATATTTTCCACCTGTCTCACTCGTTTCACCGTATTTCGCTTCAACATCTTCCTCCCATACATTCACGATGTTGATTTTCTTTCTTCGTGCTTCCGCTGCCGATTTAATTCCACTGAAATTGAAATTGTTCATTCGGAACTGTTTCTTGCTCTCCGCAAACAACTTCTCGGAACCATAAATGATCGGAGTGCAATCTTGTAGAATGCGAGCATCCTCCAGTGCTTTCATGGTAACTTCCACACCAATTCCATTCACATCACCAACTGAAATACCGACACGAACATCACTTTTCGATGATCGTTCTTTTTTATGCTCTTTTTTCTCCATTAAGACTGATAGTTTTTGAAGAAGTTATAGAGTAAACGTACTCCCACTCCTGTTCCACCTTTGGTGCGATACGCGTCTTTTTTACTCAGGAACGCAGGTCCTGCAATGTCCATGTGAATGTACGGAGCTTCCACGAAGTGCTCTAGGAACTTTCCAGCGGTAATTAAACCTGCTGTCGGTCCACCCAAGTTATTTAAGTCAGCAATTGACGACTTCATTTCTTCGAAGTACTCCTCCCAGAATGGGAAACGAACTGTTCGCTCATGTGTTTGCTCCCCTGCTTTTTGCAGTTGATCAAAATAATTATCTTCTGCATTCCCCATGATTGCGCTCGCCTGCGCACCCAACGCACGAGCTGCAGATCCTGTTAAGGTCGCCGCATCAATCACTAATTCTGGATCGTATTTTTTTGAGTAGGCAAGTGCATCTGCCATAATCATGCGTCCTTCAGCATCCGTATTCAATACTTCCACTGTTGTACCATCATACATGGTTACGATATCTCCTGGAGCGTACGCATTCAATCCTGGACGGTTATCCGTAGCAGGAATCAGCGCGATGATATGAATTGGTAGTTGTTGAAGTGCCGCAAAATAAATAGCACCTGCCATACATGCTGCTCCTCCCATATCACTCTTCATCATATCCATCGAGTTCGGTGTTGGCTTGATGCTCAAACCTCCAGTATCATATACTACACCTTTTCCGACCAATACAATCGGCTTTTTATTTGTATGATTCTTTCCTTTGTATTCAACAATGGTAAAGGTTGCTGGATCAATCGACCCTTGATTTACCGCGAGCAAACCTCCCATTTTAAGCGATTCGATTTGCGTTTGTTCCAAAACAGTCACATTCAAATCGGTATCTACTGCTAACTCAGCAATTTCTGCTGCCAATTGCTCGGCGTTCAGAAACGAAACAGGTTCATTGACCATATCTCTTGCCCAATAAACCGCAGCGGTCATATTGATCAGCTCAATCAACTTATCATCACCGAATCGTTCATCAACAATAATGTTCTCTAGTTGATATACCTTTTCTTCCGCATCTTTGAGGTAATCAAGAAACTGGTAGCTCGCCAAAAGGAATCCTTCCAAGAAAGAATAGACCAATTCTGGCTCTCCTGCCACGGAAATCTCCATTACCTTTCGATCCAAGCGATCACGAAAAGCCGCTCCATGCTTCCGCATTTTTTCAGCATCGTTGGAAGCTTTCACAAACATTTCAAGGGAATCCATCCCTTCAACAAACTGTGTTTCTTTGTCTAACTCAAGAAAGTTAAACACTGCGTCTGCGCTTTCACTGGAAATTCCATGGATATCAGACTCACCATCTGTTATGTACACACGGTGGTTACACATTGATTGGTCTTCACTTTTTTCTACCTGCATCGTTTTCGATTTTGAATTACAAAAATAATCATCCAAACGGACTTCACGCTCATTCTAACATTTGACAAAAAATGCTGTTTACTTTTCCCAAAATGACACATATCTCTGTAAGTGACATCGAATTTTGAGTGTACCAAACAAGTATTGTTGCGTTGTTTTCTTTAAGTTTGATGTAAATTGGGGTAAAAGCCGATAAAAAACGGAAAACAATACCGAATTAAACGATTATGATAGAAAGTAACCTAAACACATCGCGCATTGTTCGAATCATCGCCAGCAGTTTGTTCTTATTCACTTTGATCAC